>NZ_JAEKNS010000059.1:0-43238 GCF_016464765.1 Candidatus Aeolococcus gillhamiae
GCCGGCGCAGCTCACTCCCCACTCGGCGCGATGAATCGCGCCGGGCTCGCGTCCGCTCGCAGGTCCTCGAAAGCCCCACCAGCGGAACGCAGTTCCCCCTTCGCTTATGCGCTGAGGCTGGCGTCCGCGGTGCGCTGGGCGGTGATCTCTTCGGCGATGTGATTGATGAAGAAGCGGTGGAAGAGCTCGCGCTGATCCTTGTCCACCTGGCCACCGACGCCGAGGCCGGCGCGGCGCCGCGCGATCCACGGCGGCACGCCCCGCGCGATGACGTTGGAGTTGACGCGCACGTCGACGAGCGCGTCGTCCTCGTCCTCGTTGACGGTGAGTGCCACCTTGAGGCTGATGCCGGTGGGCTCGATCAACTTCCAGCTGCGTTCCCAACGGCGGCGGCGCTTGTGGTCGAACACCACCTTCACCTCGGGCTCAGTCTTCACCGTCTCGGTGCTCCGCGCGATGCCGCGCAGCAACTCCTCGATCTCCGGCCCGATCTCGTCAGCGACCCAGCTCACCAGCGAGGGTCCGCGGTTCTCCAGCTCGGGAAGCGCGCTCGGGTCGGTGCCCGGCCCCATCGCGCTGATGGTGCCAGCATGACGCCGACAGTACATGATGCCACCGATCATCGACCAGTGCTCGGGACAGAATGCCATCTCGCACGCGCGCCCGCGGCGGTCCCGGTAGGAACACGCGGTTGCCGTCTCGTTCCTGCAGCCCTGGTCGGTGCACGGCAGCGTGCCGATCGGTGCGGCGAATTCGGTGGGGCGGCGTTTGAACAATGGCATGGTGCACGCCGGCTGGCGCGCCTTGATCCTACCGCGCCTCGTGTGACGGCACGCCAACAAGCTCGTGTCGCAATGCAGTGACGAGGCGGCGCACATCGTCCATGAGCGACGCGAACTGCTCAAGCGTCAGCGATTGCGGACCGTCACTCAGTGCGTCGTCAGGCGACGGATGCACCTCGATGAGGAGTCCGTCGGCGCCGGCCGCAACCGCCGCCAGCGCCATGCTGGGAACCAGGTGGCGGTGCCCGGTGGCGTGCGAGGGGTCGACCAGGATCGGCAGATGCGAGAGCGACTTCACCAGTGGCACCGCGGAGAGGTCGAGCGTGTTGCGCGTGCTGCTCTCGAACGTGCGAATCCCGCGCTCGCACAGCACCACGTCGTTGTTGCCGTGAGCCACGATGTACTCCGCGCTGAGCAGCCACTCCTCGACGGTGTTGCTGAGGCCGCGCTTGAGCAGCACCGGCTTGCGCGCTTCGCCGACCGCCTCGAGGAGGCTGAAGTTCTGGGCGTTGCGGGTGCCCACCTGGAGCATGTCGGCCGCCTCGGCGACAACCGCGACATCGGACGGCGTCAGCACCTCGGTGACCACCGGCAGGCCGGTGACCTCGCGCGCCGCGCGCAGGTGCTCCAGCCCCTGGGCGCCCAGGCCGCGGAACGAGTAGGGCGAGCTGCGTGGTTTGTAGGCGCCGCCGCGCAGCAGCCCGGCGCCGGCGGCGGCGACGCCCGCGGCGGTTTCGAGCAGCTGCGCCTCGCTCTCCACCGCGCAGGGACCCGCGGCGACCACCAGCGAGCCGTCACCGATGGGTACGCCGCCGACGTTGACAACGGAACGCTCCGGGTGCCACTCCAGCCCCACCATCTTGTAGGGCTTGCTCACCGGGATCGCTGCCACCACCCCGGGAAGGGCCACAACGGCGTCACGGATGGACGAGGGGTTGCTGCCGAGCACGCCGATGGCGAGCCGGTCGGCGCCCGGCAGCTCGATCGGCTTGTAGCCGCGATCGCGCACGTGTTGCATCACGTTGGCGACCTCCGCAGGCGTGGCCTGCGCGTTCATCATGATCAGCACGTCAGCTCGTCCACCGCCATGCCGTCAGCACGGCCAACAGGCCGGACTGCTGCTGGTTGAAGGCGAATTGCGAGGTGTTGAGCACGATGTCGTATGTGGTGGTGCCGTGGCTGATGATCATGTCCTCACTCTCGCCCGGTGTCCCCTGGATGTCGCGATCGTAGGTGATGTACTGACCGGTGGCGCCGTCGATGGTGAAGGACTTCGGTGTGCTGAGGTTGGTGGCACCGTTGCTGGATACGCTCTGCAGGTAGCCGGCCACCTGGTCATCCGGGACCGGCAACGTGAGGAGCAGGACGTTGATGTTGGCGGTGACGTCGTTGATGTTTTGCACCAGCTGGCCGGGCGGCCCCTCCTCGATGAGCATGTCCACCTTTCCGTTGGCGCTGAACTTGCGGACCTCGCTGGCGTCAGAGACGCGGTTGGTCCAGCCGTTGGGGACGATGGTCGTGAAGCCGGCGGTGGCCAGCGGAGTTCCCCTCAGGGGCGACGGCGACGGCGTCGCCGGGGTCACGGAACCGGTCACCGGCGTCCCAGGTGATCCGCAGCCGGTGAGGAGCCCACAGCACACCACCACGACGGCAATGGCGTGGCGGGCTCGGATCACTCGGAGGACCTCGTCTGGCTCGGGCGCGACGGCCGCCCAGTCTAGTGTCGCGCCGCCGGAGAACGGCGCCGCACGCTGCCGGGATTGCGACACCCGCCACAATCGAACCGTGACCCAGCTGACCGTTGCGCGCGTCGGGGCCACCGAGGTGGCAGGGCTTCGACGGCTGCTCGACTCCAACCCGGTGCACAACGTCTACCTGCGCAGTGAGCTGCGCCTGCTTGGCAGCGCGGCGCCGTGGTGGTGTGTGACCGACGGCCATGAGCTGCGCGCCGTGGTGCTCGCCGGCGCGTTGACCGTGCCCTTCCTTCCGGACCCGAGCGACGCTCCCCGCCTAGCCGAGGCAACGCGCGCGCATACCGCGCCTCATCTGATGGTCGGTCCGCGGGATGCCGTCCGCGCCCTGCACGCGTGCCTGGAGCCGCGCCGACCAGCGCGGGAGATCCACGATCCGCAGCCGGTGATGGTGATCGACCGCCAGCGGCTGCGCGTCCTGCCGCCCGCGCCGATCCGGCGCACCACCAAGCGCGACGTGGACGCGCTCGCAGTGGCGGCGGCGATGATGCACCGCGAGGAGATGAGCGCGGACAGCGCGCCGCCCGATGCCGTCGCCTGGAGGGTGCGGATGAGCCAGCTCGTCGATCGAGGGTGGAGCTGGGCCTGGATCGATGGTGGCCAGGTGGTGTTCAAAGCCGAGCTCAGCGCCTGGACGCCTGACGTCGTGCAGATCCAGGGCGTCTTCACCGGGCCGTCGCGGCGCGGGCGCGGCGTGGCCACGGCCGGGATGATCGCTCTGTGCTCGCTTCTCCTCGATGAGGTCCCGCTGGTGGCTCTCTATGTCAACGGCTACAACCAGGCAGCGCTGCGCGTGTACGGTCGGGTCGGATTCGAGCAGCAGGGCGAGTTCGCCACCGTGATGTACTGAAGATGAGGCCGCGATGATCGAGGCAAGCGCCACCGCGACACTGCCGGTTCTCCCCAAGCAGGCATTCGCCGTGGTGAGCGACATCTCCAACGCCGACTGGTTGCCGGCAGTGCGCGGCGTCCGCCACCTGGGTGGCCCGAAGCGCGGTGTGGGGGGGCGCTTCGAGGTGGAGGCCGGGATGGTGGGACGGCATCTCCGCGGCGTGCTCCTCGTCAAGGAGCTGGACGATCCGCACCGGATGGTGCTGGTGCTGGAGGAGGGCCTCGACCTCACCATCACCATCGACGTGACCCCGGCCAGGGCGGGGAGCAAGCTGCGCGTCGAGGCCCGTTACTCGGTCGGCGGGGCGTTCGGCGGGGCCGTCGAGCGCGCCAGCCAGCCGGCGGCTCGCCGCGAGGTGGCCCGGGCGGTGGAGCAGCTGGCCGCCCGGTTCGGGCGCGAGGACGCGGCCCCGGCACGGCGGAAATGACCACCCGCTTCCCGGACGACACCGAGCTCGACGCGATCGCCGCCCAGGTGCGTTCCTTCACACGGATGCCGGCGGCGGAGCTGAGCCGGCTCCTCGACGATGCGCGCCAGTCGCCGACGGGCCCTGCCACGGGACAGTTGGTGGAGCAGCAGCTCGGCACCGTGCTCGACGCGGTGCTGGCGCGGCGGGGACAGGGCGTCGACCTCATGGACCTTTACCAGGAGGGCTCGATCGCTGCCACCGTCGCCGCCGGCGAGTTCGCCAGTCGCGGCGGTGCGGCGACCGGACTGCGGGCCTACGTGGCGCGCGTCGTCGACAAGTTCCTCGACGACGTCATCAAGCGCGAGGCGGCGCAGAAGCTGGCAGACACCATGCTCCTCGAGCAGGTCAAGCTCCTCGAGGCCGCTGAGGTGGTGCTGCGCTGCCGCCTGGAGCGCGAGCCGACCACGCTGGAGCTGGCGGCCGCTCTCGAATGGACGCCGGAAACGGTCGAGGTGGTCGGCGCGGTGCTCCACCAGGCCCGCGAGAACAACGACGCCGAGATCGTTGATTTCCTCGACGACATCGACGAGGCCGACACCGGGGACACCGCCGACATCTGACCCGCCCCACGCGGCTGAGCCGCGCGGGACCCCCACGCGGCGGGGCCGCGCGGGGGGACCCGTTCTTCTAGCAGAGGGGCGATGCGCCCCTCTCGGCCGTCCGGCAGAGCTGGCCAACCTCACTCCCCACTCGGCGCGATGAATCGCCCCGGGCTCGCCTCCGCTCGCACACGGTTCCTCCGGCAAGACCGTCGGCGCAGGCGACTTCCACCTCGCCGGAGCTGACTCCGCTGAGCTGTGGGTTCCGAGGGGGGAACGCGGTTCCGCCTTCGCCTACTGTCCGCCGAACGTCCGCGGGCGGCGGCCTAAGATCCACGTCCATGCGGGGGGTGGGCTCGAGGGGGGACGGCCGTACGGTGCTGGTGATCAGCGAGGACATCGAGCTCGCGGTGGCCCTTCGCGACCGGCTCGACCGCGGCTACGTGACGGTGTGCGACGCGCGCACCGCCGAGGCGGACGCCGCGGTGCGCGGCTGCCATCCCTGGCCGTGGATGGTCGTCGGCGACGGCGCCGGACTCGCCCGGGCGGCCGTGGAGCTGCTGGGGCGGCATCCGACCCTGCTGCTGTGGCGCGGCGCGCCTCCTCCGGGGCTGCCCGCCCACACCCGGCAGCTCCAGCGCTTCTCGGAGTTGGCCGCCGCGGCGGAGTCGGCTCTCGGCGCCGAGGTGGGCGGCATCCGTCTGGCGCCCGGGGCCGGCGTCACCATGCCGGACGGCCGGCACCACGCCGGCGCGGCGCTCGAGGCACTGGTGGCCAGCCACCCCCGGCCCCTCTTCGCCGCCGCGCATCACTTCCGGACTGTGGACGCTACGCTGGACGCCCACGCCGTTGCGCTGCACGTCACGCGCACCGCCGCGGGCGGCGCGCGCCTCGACACTCGGGCCGCATGATGCGCGCCAATGCCGAGGTGCTCATCGTCGAGGACGACGCGGAGACGCTCGACGAGCTGCGTGCGCATTTCTCGCGCAAGCGTTTCCATCCGCTCGCCACTCGCAGCGCTGCGCACGCGGTGGCGGCGCTGCGCAACAACGCGGAGTCGACGCGACCGGTTCTGGCCGTGGTCGACTGGGACCTGTCCAAGGCGCCAGACCAGACCCTGACCAGCAGCGACGTGCTCTCTCTGCTGGCCCGCGAGCTGTCGGACTGCCTGACCATCGTGTACTCAGCCAACATCGACTCGTTCCGGGTGCGCAGCGAGATCCATCGTGCCCATCCGCGTGCCTGGTTGCACGACAAGCGCGACGGTGACCTCTCGCTCATCGAACGGGTCGAGCGCATGCTCGACCCGACCGTCGAGGACCTGCGCATCAAGGACGGGTCGGTGGTGCTCCACCTGCCCACCATGGCCGAGCACCATCACCGCGAGGCGGTGCGGCTGGTGGTGCACTACCCCGAGATGGTGACATTTCACTCGGACACCGCCACCAAGGCCGTGCGCCGGTTCGGGCAATGGCTGAACACAAGAGGGTCGCGGGTGGCCGTGGTGAGCCACGGGAATCGCAAGTACCGGCTGGCCCCGCGCCCGTGAACCTCACCATCGGCGAGGTGGCGGAGCTGCCCCTGCCGGCGGCGCTGCTCGACGGGGAGCAGGTGGTGGCGCACACGCCGGAGTGGGACCGCGCCGGACCCGGTGCCGTCACCTACCGCGTCCGCCAGACCCGGCTGGTGGTGAGCACCGACGACATCCACCCGATGTGTGCACCGGTTCTCGACGCGCTCCTCGATGAGATCGACGGCACCGCTGCGACGCTGGCGCGGCGCCAGGCGCTACGCGTCCGCATGCTCGCTGCGTCCCTGCGCATCGTCGCGGGCCGTGAGCTGAACGCCGCAGGGACCAGCGCCGACGTGCTCGAACACGCCTGTGCCGGGATCGCGTCGCGCACCGCGCTGCAGGTCACTGTGGAGGACGACGAACCATTCGCCGTGCTGGCGCCGCCCGTCGCGGCGCTGGTGCTCGTCCAGCTCGCCACCAACGCCGAGCGGCACGACCGCGCCGAATCGCTGGCGCTTCGCGCCGACCGCCACGCGTTCGCGGTGGAGTGGCACGGCTCGAACGGCGCCCCGGGTGCCGCCACCGCGCGCCGCCGCGCCGACCGGCAGCGCTGGGGACTGGGCTTCGCGCGCATCGCCGCCGACTCGATCGGCGGTGCGCTGTATCCGCCGAGCGAACGCGCCGACGGCTTGCGCAGCGCGTCGCTGGAGACCGGGCTCAACCGGCTCTCGCTGCCGCTCGCGCTGGTGCGCGACAGCGTCGTGCACAAGGCGACGCGGTCGTGGGACGAGGAGACGTCGCTGCTTCCGGGTCGGCGCCTGGCGGATGGTCGCGCAGCGCACTGTGTGGCGGCGGCCGCGAGCATCCCGGGGGCAATCGCGCGCGTCGACGGCTGGTGCGCCCGGACCGGGAGTTCCGGCACCTGGGTGGCGATCCCGCCGGACGCCGTCGTCGACCGCGCCCGCGACGTGCTCGACGGCATGGTCCACGAGCGCGCGCTGTGGGACGGCGTGCCCGAGCCGGCGCGGTCACGGATCGTCGCACTGGCCGCGATCCTCGGCTCGATGCTCGGGGCCGAGCTGGTCAGGGTTCCCGGCGCGACCTGGAACCGGCGCGCGCCGGACGTGGCTCGTGCGTATGGACTGGCCATGCCGCTGCCCGTCTTCCGCGGCGCCGGCGCGGTCGATCCACGCGTGGCGCTCTTCCTCGCCACCGCGTTCGGCGAGGCGCTGGACGCCGACGGCGACGACCTGTATCTGCGCATCAGGGCCGACCAGCGGGACGACCCGCTGGTGCGCGTCTTCCTCGCGCCGGGTGACGACTCGCTGCAGCTCAGCTGACGGCGAGAGCTGCCCCGCCCGTGTCAGAACGTGGCCGAGTGCTCGTCGCGTGGCGTCCACCAACCGTCGGGCTCGCGGCCAAAGCCGGGGTCACGATGGGTGGCGCGCACCACGGTCTTGATGTTGCCGCGGACGTTGAAGTCGCCGATCACCTCGCAGTAGCGCGGTGCCAGCAGCGAGACGAGGTCACTGAGGATCCCGTTGACGACGTCCTCGTGGAACACCCCGACGTTGCGAAAGGCGTTGACGTACATTTTCAGCGACTTCAGCTCGACGCAGCGCGGACCGGGGACGTAACGCACATGCACGACCGCAAAGTCGGGGAACCCGCTGCGTGGACACAGGCAGGTGAACTCCGGCAGCGTGAACTGGATGGTGTAGTCGCGCTCGGGGCTGCGGTTGTCGAACGACTCGAGAAGGCTTCGCGGCTCCGCGTCCTCGCTCATGCCGCCGCACCGGCGAACCGGCCGCTGTCGCGGCGCGGGGTGAGCACATACCAGTGCCGCACCGGGGCGAGCAGCAGCACCGCGAGAGCGGTCATCCACGCCTTGCCCATCACCTGGCCACCGAGCAGCGAGAGCGATCCGAACGCGATGCTCAGGAACACGACGGAGTCGACCACGCAACCGACCAGGTTGGCGGGAACGAGCGCCACGATCCAGCCACGGCGCAGCAGCGGCGTGTAGACGAGGAAGTCGGCGAGCTCCGAGGTGAAGAAGGCGAACCCGCTGGCGACCGCGAGGGCGGGCGAGACAGCCGCCGACACTAGCGCGCCGACGGCGATGGCCGCCACCGACACCCAGCGACCGAGAATGTTCTGCACCAGGTCGCGCAGCGTGAAGGCCAGTCCGACGAAGTACACGGCGGCCGGAGCGCGGAGCCCGAAGCCCACGGGCACGAGGCCGAAACGCTGCACCGCCCAGTTGGCGGCGAAGATCACCGCGATGTACGCGGCCAGCGCCGTCAGGCCGGCGGCGGTGCGCAGCGACATGGCGGGCATCGGTGCAAGCGTACCCGCTGACGGCGTGGGGGCCGGATCAGCCGACCGGGAGAGCGTCGGTGTGTGCGGGCGTCTGGATGACCAGCTCGCCGCCGCGCACCTCGACGTGAGCGCGATCGCCGTCCCGCAGGCGGGCCTCGAGGATGGCCATGGCCAGGGGGTCCTGGAGGCGGCGCTGGATCACCCGCTTGAGCGGGCGCGCGCCGTAGGTCGGGTCGTAGCCGTCCTCGGCGATCAGGTCGAGCGCCGCCTCGTCGACGTCGAGGCTGATCGAACGCTGGGCGAGCCGGGAGCGCAAGCTTTGGAGCTGGATCTCGACGATGTGGCGCAGCTGCTCGCGATCCAATCTTGAGAAGACGATGATTTCGTCGACGCGGTTGAGGAACTCCGGGCGGAAGTGCTGGCGGAGTACGGCGAGCACCTCGTCGTGGACGCGCTCGTGCTCTCTGGCGTCGGCGTTCGGCGGCATCTCCGCGATGACGTGCGAGCCCAGGTTGCTGGTCATGATCACCACAGTGTTGCGGAAGTCCACGGTGCGGCCCTGCCCGTCGGTGAGGCGGCCGTCGTCGAGAAGCTGAAGAAGGATGTTGAACACGTCCTGGTGCGCCTTCTCGATCTCGTCGAGGAGCAGCACGCTGTACGGACGGCGTCGCACCGCCTCGGTGAGCTGTCCGCCCTCGTCGTAGCCGACGTACCCGGGAGGCGCGCCGACCAGACGGGACACGCTGTGGCGCTCCATGTACTCGGACATGTCGATGCGCACCATCGCGTGCTCGCTGTCGAAGAGGAACGCGGCCAGGGCGCGGGCCAGCTCGGTCTTGCCCACCCCGGTGGGCCCGAGGAAGATAAATGAGCCGATCGGCCGGTTGGGATCGCTGAGGCCGGCGCGGCCACGACGCACCGCTGCGGCCACCGCCGCTACGGCGTCCTCCTGTCCCACGACGCGCTCGTGTAGACGCTCCTCGATGTGCAGCAGCTTCTGGGTCTCGCCCTCGAGCATGCGGCTGACCGGGATGCCAGTCCAGCGCGCCACCACCGCGGCGATGTCGTCCTCGTCGACCTCCTCCTTGAGCAGGGGGCGGTCTCCCTGTAGCTCGCGCAGCCGTTCCTGCTCGGCCGCCAGGGCGCGTTCCAGCTCGGCGAGGGTCCCGTAGCGTAGCTCGCGGCGCGCCCGAAGTCGGCGGCGAGTTCGGCCCGCTCGGCGTCGTGGCGCAGCTCCTCGATCCGTTTCTTGATGTCGCGGATGGCACCGATGGCGCCCTTCTCCCGCTCCCAGCGCTCGCGCATCTCCTTGGCACGCTCCTGGAGATTGGCAAGCTCGCGCTCGAGGGTGGCGAGCCGGTCGCGTGAGGCTGCGTCGGTCTCCTTGCGCAGCGCCTCGCGCTCGATCTCGAGCTGGCGGATGTCGCGCTCGGTGGCGTCCAACTCGGTGGGCATGGAGTCGATCTCGATGCGCAGTTTCGACGCGGCCTCGTCGATGAGGTCGATGGCCTTGTCGGGGAGAAAGCGATCGCTGATGTAACGACCGGAGAGCACGGCGGCGGCGACGATTGCTGAGTCCTTGATGCGCACCCCGTGGTGCACCTCGTAGCGCTCCTTGAGCCCGCGCAGGATGCTGATGGTGTCCTCGACGCTGGGCTGGTCGACGACGATGGGCTGGAACCTGCGCTCCAGCGCGGCGTCCTTCTCGATGTGCTTGCGGTACTCGTCGAGAGTGGTGGCGCCGATGCAGCGCAGCTCGCCGCGGGCGAGCGCCGGCTTGAGCATGTTGCCGGCGTCCATGGCACCCTCGGCAGCGCCCGCACCAACGAGTGTGTGCAGCTCGTCGATGAACAAAACGATCCTGCCGTCGGAGCCGGTCACCTCGGCGAGCACGGCCTTGAGCCTGTCCTCGAACTCGCCGCGGTACTTGGCTCCGGCGACCATGGCGCCGAGGTCGAGGGCCACGACCCGGCGGTCGCGAAGCCCTTCGGGAACGTCACCGGCGGCGATGCGCTGGGCGAGGCCCTCGACGATGGCGGTCTTGCCGACGCCGGGCTCGCCGATCAGCACCGGGTTGTTCTTGGTGCGCCGGCTGAGCACCTGGATCACCCGGCGGATCTCCTCATCGCGGCCGATGACGGGATCGAGCTTGCCGGTGCGCGCGGCGTCGGTGAGGTCGCGGCCGTACTTGCCGAGAGCGTCGTACTTGTCCTCGGGGTTAGGGTCGGTGACCCTCTGCGAACCGCGCACGGATGCCAGGGTCGCGTAGATGCGGTCGGGAGTGACCCCACCGCCGCTGAGCAGGCGGTACGCCTCGCCGCCCTTGCGGCCACTCAGCGCGAGGAGCAGGTGCTCGGTGGAGACGTACTCGTCCCGCAGGCGTGACATCTCGTCGAAGGCGGCCATCAGCACCTCGCGGAGCGCCTCGCCGACCGCCGGCTCACCCCCGCCGTACTGCTTGGGACGGGATTCGAGCTCGCTCTCGATGCGCGCCGCCAGAGGTTGCGGGGGCACCTCGAGGCGCTGCAGCAGGGACGGGACAAGTCCGTCCTCCTGGCGGAGCAGGGCGAGAAGGAGGTGCTCGGGCTCGACGCGGGCGTGCTGCATCGCGGCCGCCGACTGCTGGGCTGCCTGCAGCGCTTCCTGGGAGCGTTCGGTGAATCGGTCCAGTCGCACGGACATGTCATACCGCAACAGGGCGCCGACAAATCGGTGGGTCGACGATTCCGCGAACGCAGGCCGCCGCCGCAATCCTGACGTACCATGCGGCTCGTCGCGATGCCGTCCGTCCCCCGCCGGCCCAGAATCCTTGCGGTCCCTCTCCTGTTGGCGACGATCGGCGCCGTGGCCGTGGTCAGCGCTGGGGGGGGTCCGGGCACTGCCGTCGGCGCTCGGGCCGCAATCGCCAACACCGCCGCCGACCTGGCCCGCCCCGCGTGGTTCGGCATGAGCCTGGTCCGGCAGCCCGTGCTATTCGTGGAGGCGGCACCCCCGCAGACACCACCGGTCCTGCACGCTCGCGCCGGGATTCTCGTCGACATTGATTCCAACGCCGTCCTCTGGCAGCTGGACGCGCACGCCCACCTGCCCCCCGCCAGCACGACCAAGATCCTCACAGCTCTCGTCGCGCTGGCCAACCTCAACCCCGACCGCCAGGTGACGCTCACCCCCGAGGCGGTGCACCTGGCGTGGGATGAGACCCGCATGGGCCTGTCCGCCGGGCAGACACTGACCGTCCGGGAGCTGCTCACCGGGCTGCTCGTGGTCAGCGGCAACGACGCCGCCAACGGGATCGGCCTTGGCACCGTCGGCATGGAGCGTTTCGTCGGCGCCATGAACGCGCAGGTGGCGGCGCTCGGCCTCCACGACTCGCATTTCACCGGCCCGGTGGGTCTGGACGACCCCGAGCAGTACTCCTCCGCGTACGATCTGGCGGCGATCAGCACCGCCGCGGTGCGCACGTACCCGCTCTTCCGCGACATCGTGACGATGCGCAGCGCCGATCTCCCCGCCGCACCGGGTCATCCCGAGTTCTTCCTCCAGTCCATCAACCTGCTCCTCGGCATGTATCCCCCGGCCACCGGCATCAAGCCGGGCTGGACAGGTGACGCCGGCTATTGCGAGGTCGCGATGGCGGTGCGCGACGGCCACCGGCTGATCTCCGTGCTGCTCAACGCCCCGTACAGCTATAGCCAGTCGCGCCACCTGCTCGACTGGGGGTTCGTGCAGGAGGGGCTGCCGTCGACGCTGCCGACCCCCACCCCTAGCGCTGCGCCCTCGCCTCATGGCTGAGACAGCTGCCGGGTCGGGCGAGACCACGCGCCTGACCGTGATTGGCAGCGGCGACGCCTTCAGCGGCTCCGGTTGCAATGCCGCCTACCTGGTCGATGAGCGCGTGCTCATCGACTGCGGCGCTCCCGTGCATGCGCTGCTGCCGCGCGCCGGCATGAGCGCGGCGTCCATCGACCTCGTGCTGATCACGCACTTCCACGCCGACCACACCTACATGCTGCCGATGCTGCTGGGATCCCGCGCGTTCACCGGCGAGCTGCGCGGTGGGCTGGTGATCGGCGGGCCGCCCGGGACGAAGGAGTACGTGCTCCGCCTGCTCAGCACCGGGTACGGGCGCCACATCGTCGGGCTCATCGATGAGAGTCTCCACCTCGAGTGGGTGGTGCTCCAGGACGGCGCCGACGATGTTGTGGCGGGATACCGGGTGCGCGCCCACGCCGTGGTGCACAGCACTGGGCCGTCGCTCGCCTACACGGTGGAGCGCGACGGTGCCGCCGTCATCGGCTTCAGCGGCGACACGACGCTCTGCCCCGGCCTGCGCCGCGCCATCGCATCGGCGGACGTGATGGTGTGCGAGTGCACCGGCTGGGACGGTCCCACCGAGGGCGGACACCTCTGGCGAGGTGAGCTGGAACAGCTGATCGCCGAATACCCGGACACCCGCTTCGTGCTCAGTCACCTGCGCACGCGCGGTCCCATCGCCGGGGCCATCCTCGCGCACGACCTGCTGTCGCTCGACGTCAGCGCCGCCGCGCCAGCCACTAGGTGAAGCGAACGGACTCGCGCCAGGTCTGAAGCACGGCGGTGTCACCGTCGACGCCGATACCGTCGATATCCCGGCGGTTCATCAGCAGCGCGAACAGGTCGCTCGCCGGCGCGTTCACCGAGCAGTCAGCCCGCCCCCCATCCCGCTCCACAGTGATGCCCTCGCTGCGCAGCGCGACAAGCCAGCGGTCTGGCGCGTCGCTGGGATCGACCTGCAGCGACCCGACGCTTCCCTCGGCGACCCGGCAACGCGCCGGGGCGAGCAGCAGCCACTCATCGATGCCGTCGGCGGCGACGCGCGCTGGGAACGGCGTTGGCGCTAGTCCCGCGGCCTGCTCGACGTCGAGACGGTGGATGGCGGTCTCGTGCGCCTGCCGCCGGGCCCAGAATGCCAGCGGGCTGGGTGCTTCGGCCCACGCCCAGAAGAGGTCGTCGGGTGTCGCTGAGGACAGCGCATCGAGGAGTTGGCGATGACCGTCGCGGTACCACGCCAACAATCCGTCGCGGTCGTCGGGACCGACGGAGTCGAGACGCAGCCGCTCCTGCACGCGGTCGCGCACGATGGCGCCGGCCCAGCGGTGCACGTCGCCCATGTGGCGCACCAGCGCGTCGACGTCCCAGCCGGGGCAGCCGGGCACGGCGGCGTCCAGCGCCGTCGCCGCGGCCACCTCGCCGAGACGCTCGCCCTCGACGCGCAGGCGCACCAGGCACTCGTCGACGGTCAACGTGGTGCGGTCGCCGGCGTCGGGTGTCATTGGGCAGGTCAGAGCAGGGCCGCAACCGCGAAGGACATCGTGGCCCACCATCCCGCCACGCCGGCGACCAGGACGCGGGCGCGCCGGTCGTTGAGCAGCAGGGTGCAGGCGACAGCGTCGCCGGCGTCGAGAAAGCCGCGCACCAGCAGCGCGGTGCGCAGCGCGTCGCGGTTGCGAGCGCGCATGATGGAAGCGCCAGAGACTACGTCGCGCACGCCGAAGGTGACCGCCAGCAGGCGGGTGGATGGGTCGTCGGGATTGTCGAGTCGGCACTGCCTGGCCAAGCTGCCGGGCGCCACCAGCACGCTGAGGCCGTACAACGCCGATCCTGTCCCGAGCACGCGCGATATGCCCCGCTTCCAGCCGTTCACCCATCCACCTCCACCGGTTTCATCCGGCGCAATTATGGTCGGCCCTGCCCGCGCAGGACGCCGAGAACCGCGTCATCACGTCGCCGTCATAGACAAAGACCGTGAAGCGGTCGACGGAAAACGTCTGCACCGGGGTGCCCAGCGCCGCCGGCGGCGGCGCGGGGATGAATGTGTCGCCCGGATCGACCACCACGAAGCTGCGTCCAGCGGGTGTGGTGAACCAGCCGCCCGCCGAGTTGAGCAGGTCGCGGCAGAAGGAGGTAGGCCCGGCGCCGCACGGGCTCCCCTCCGCCGCCGGCAGCACATCGAGCGCACCCCCTGATGAGAGTCGCAGCACATCAGCGTCCCAGTACGACGCGTAGCCGCGGGACAGCCCGTGCGCGCGCAGGGCTCCGGCGAGCACCGGCAGGGAGCGTGACGCCGCCGGCTGGAAGTCCGCATTCGACTCCGCGGCGACCAGTCGCACCGCCGAGGCGGCGATGAACACCGTCACCGCCGCAGTGGCGGCGACCCGTCCGGCGCGCATCCGCGGCCAGAGCGGCACCAGGGCCACCACCGCAAAGAACACTCCCGTCACGTAACGCTGCGACGACACCAGTCGGTCGGCAGGTGGCGCGTCGGCGCCGGGCATGATCACGTTGCTGACGATGAGCGCGCCGAGCAGGACCAGCGCGCTGGTGACCCAGTAGGCGACGTGCGCGTCCCTGGCAAGCTGCGTGGGTCGCGCCTGCAGCTGCCAGGTGCTGCGTGCCGTCACGACACACACGCCCGCGAGTGCGAGACCGACCAGCACAATGGCCAGCAGCAGCGGGAGCGGCGAGACCCCGGCGCCCGGCTCCATCGGCAGTCCGTTGGCCATGTCGAGCAGGCCGCGTCCCACCACGCGCGCGTTTGCGGCCACCGCACCGATACCGACGCCGCGCGTCGTGCCGCCACCGAGCCCGCTGCTGTACCCGGCGCGGGCCATCAGCAGGTGAACCACCGTGAAGGAGAGGAGCGCCCCGATGATGAGCGCGCCGGCATGTGTGAGGACCGCGCGCCGGCGGGTGCGCACCCAGAGCAGCGCAGCCACCAGGACGAACGGCACCAAACCGGCGACCACGACCAGCGCGTCGCTGGCCGCCACCACGCCTGCCATCACTCCGGCTCCTGCGGAGATGGCAAGCGTCCGCCGGCGCGGCGCCGGTCCTCCGTCGTCACCCCCTCGGCTCGCCAATGACACCGCGTACCAGCCGAGGAGGCCGGCGGTGGCCCAGGCCATGCCGTGAAACGCTGGCGCCACCTCGGTGAGCAGCACGGCCGGGGCAGCTCCGACGCCGAGTGCCAGCGCCAGCGACCCCGCCCAGCCACCTGCCAGGCGCCTCACTGCAAGAACGACGCCCGCCAGCCCGAGCCAGGTGACCAGCAGCGGCAGCACCGACAACACCACGGTCTCGTGTCCCAGGCGGCCCAGCGCGGCCACCAGCCAGGCGTAAGCGGGCTGTCCCACCTCGATCGGCCGCAACGAAGCGCCGCCGGTCAGGCCGTCGCCGACGAGCAGGACCGCGGCGACGTCGCTGTTGGCGCGCAGCTGCTCGGTCAACCGGGGAAGCTCGGCGGTGAGCACGCCGACGTAGGCGAGCAGCGCGACCAGGTGCACGGGCGGCACGCCCGAGCCCGGCGCCCAACGTCGCGGCGGGCGTCGGGACGCGCCGGCCATCACGCGGCAGAATCTACACTGCGTCCATGTGCCGGAGCATCAAGACACTGCGTACTCAAGAGCAGGTCACCGACGACGAGATGCGCGCAGCCGCTCTCCAGTTCGTTCGCAAGGTGAGCGGGTACCGCGTCCCCTCAGCCGCCAACCGCGACGCCTTCGACGCCGCGGTCGAGGAGGTCACCTCGTCGACGCGCCACCTGCTCGACCACCTGCCCCCCGCGCGGAGCGCTGCGGCGTCCTGACCGCCGGGTCAGCCGGTGGCGGCGCCCACGGGGGCGTGGTCGTCGAGCCAGCGTGCCAGGTCGTCGAGCACGGCGTCGCGTTCGGGCTCGTTGAACACCTCGTGGTAGAGGCCGCGGTAGATGTGCAGGGTATGGTCCTCTGAGCCCACGTGGCCGTCGACCCACCGCGCCGCGCCGGGGTCGACGACCAGGTCGACGGTTCCCTGGACGGCGAGCACGGGGAGATGGAGCTGGGCGATATCGCGCTGCACCTCTTCGATCGCCTTGAGGATCTCCGCGCCAGTGCGGGCGCGCACCTTCCCGAGGTGCACCAGCGGATCGGCGCGGTAGGCGTCGACCACCGCCTGGTCGCGGCTCACCGCGTCCAGCCGCAGCGCCACCACCGGGAGGTTGGAGGCCCAGCGCGACAGGAAACGCCCGGCGCGCAGGGTTCGTTCAGACATCTCGGCAGGCGGCAGGACACTCGGCGACGAGAGGATCAGGCCGTCGAGCGCGTCCTGGTGGCGCAGCGCGTACACCGTGGCGATCAGGCCGCCGAGGCTGTGACCCAACAGGAAGAGCGGGTGGGGTGCGGCGGTGAGCACGCCGCGGATGTAGCTGTCGAGGTCGGTGATCCAATCGTCGAAGCGCTCCACGGCCGCACGACGTCCACCGGAGAGGCCATGACCACGGTGGTCGGGCGCGCCCACCATCCAGCTGTCGCGCACCAGCCGCTCGGCAACGTGTGCGTAGCGGCCGCCGTGCTCGTTGATCCCGTGGGCGATGACCACGGTGCCGCGAGCCTCGCCGTCGGGCAGCCATTCGCGGTGCGCGATGGGCACACCGCGAACCCCGCTGAACGTTCCGCGACGTTGACGCACAACACCATCCTCGCGGTTGCGGAAAGAGTTGTCCAACCGGTCAGGCGTGGGCGGGGGACTCGGCGCGCTGGGCGGACGAGCTGGCGGTCGCATCCGCGGTGCGAGGCAGGCCGCTGACGCGCAGCAGGAGCTCGTCTTTGAGCCGGTCGGGCAGCAGCCGCGACAGCGGGATGAGCAGCTTGGCCTGGCGGCCCACCGGGTAGCGCGTGCGTGGCCGCGACGACAGCAGCGCGTGCTCGACGGCGCGGGCAACCTCGGTCGGCTCGACCCCGGTCTCGTTCTCGTGAATGGCCATCTTGCTGGCGATGTCGACGGCCGCTCCGTAGAGCGTGCGCAGCTCGGGAGGCGCGTTGCGCAGCAGCTCGCTGCCGGCGCGCACCCCCTTGTCCCAGATCGGTGTCTTCACCGCCCCGGGCTGGATCAGCGACACCTTGATCCCCCAGGGACGTAGCTCGAGCCGCAGCGCGTCGCTGATCGCCTCGAGCGCGTGCTTGCTGGCGCAGTAGGGCGCGGCCATCGGCTGCGCCAGCCGTCCACCGAGTGAGCCCACGGTAACGATGCGCCCGCGGCTCTCGCGGAGCAGCGGGGTGAACGCCTGCACCATGGAGACGACCCCGAGCACATTGATCTCCAGCTGGGTGCGCCACAGGTCGAGCGGTACGAACTCCACCGGACCGGCGACGGCGATGCCGGCGTTGTTGACGATTCCGGCCAGCCGCGAGTCCTGCACCGCCTCGGACAGCTGCCGCGCCGCTGCGGCGACCTGCTCGGCGTCGGTGACGTCGAGACGGATCGGCGTGAGCCGGTTGCTGCCGTCGCGGCGCAGGCTCTCCGCGTCCTCGTCGCGGCGCACGCCCGCGAAGACGCGCAGGCCGAGGGAGTCCAGGTGCAGCGCGGTGGCCCTGCCGATGCCGGTGGACGCGCCGCTGACCACGACCGCTGTGTCATCCATGCCGAGACCTCCCTTCACTGCGATGTCGCCGATTGTGCGAGAAGAAGAACGAAGAAGACCCGGCCGCACGTGACGGCCGGGTCTCAAGGAAGGGGGCTTGGTCAGACGGTGTTCACGCCGGAGCGCGGCGTGGCGCTGATCCTCACCAGCTTGGTGACGATCCACGCGGCGACGGTGTACACCGCGATAGCGAGCACGTCGCTCCAACGGAGAACCGTACCGTTGGTCGCCGTGTTGTTGAAGATGCCGTTGAACGGCGCTGCCAGCCAGCCGCCGAGGCGGCGGATGTAGTGGGCGAAACCCGTGTTGTTGGCGTTCGCCGCCCGGAAGATGAAGTTGAGCGCGAGAATGATGTCGACGACAGCGGCGATCAGCCAGATGAGCTGGATGGCGCGGTAGCCGATCGGGTACACGCCGACGCGGCTGCTGTACACGCTGGTTCCTGCCGCTGGGGCGACGGGAGCGGCCGCCACTGGAGCGGCTGCAACCGGTGCGGCAGCGACGGGTGCAGCTGCGACAGGTGCGGCTGCCACAGGAACCTGCTCGACAGGCGCTGTGGCCTCCGTGCCGTGCACAGGGAATCCACGCTCAGCTGGAGCCGCGTCGGCCGGGGGGACGACGGGGGCTGCCGGCACCACCGGCGTTGCGGGGACGGCGGGAGTGGTCGTCGAGACACGCTCCTCACGGACTTCGATCGGGTCCATCGCTGACACCTCCAACTGCGGACGTCCTCACCAGCGAGGCAACCACCCTCCCGGCCGG
The DNA here is from genome assembly GCF_016464765.1 of Candidatus Aeolococcus gillhamiae. Classification (NCBI taxonomy): domain Bacteria; kingdom Bacillati; phylum Candidatus Dormiibacterota; class Candidatus Dormibacteria; order Candidatus Aeolococcales; family Candidatus Aeolococcaceae; genus Candidatus Aeolococcus; species Candidatus Aeolococcus gillhamiae. The sequence goes on from NZ_JAEKNS010000059.1 coordinate 18,467, forward strand.
GTCGCTCATGACAACTCGGCTATCAGATTTCATTGTAGGGTATCCGATGGAGACGCGGCCTGTCGAAGGCGCTCTAGGCGAGCTTCCGGGTCCCCGCAGCCTCCAGGCGGCCCTCCGACCGCGCCAGCGCGTGGTCGTAGACGGGCGACACCTTGAGTCGTCGGGGCACCGCCAGCCTGCCGGCGCGCAGCCAGAGCGAGATGGCCCGGTGCGCCGCCGCGTGGGCGGGGGTCCAGCGGATGCCATAGGCGCGCCGCGTGGAGGCGGGCAGGAGGCCCACCGTGGTGAAGGTGACCACCGCCCATCCGGGCCGCATCGCCGCCGAGGTCACCGGCGGGTTGAGCACGGTCTCCGCCACCAGCCGCGACCCCGCACCCGGGATCGCCGCGCCCGACCCGGCGTCGAGCTGCGCCGCGACGTACTCGCTCAGCTCCGCGCGCGTCGTCCAGAGCGACCCGGTGGGCATGCCCATGAGAGCGGCAACCGCGTGCCACTCGCGCACGAAGCGGTCTCTGTCCGCCTCGTCGAGGTCGCCGACGAAGGCGTCGTGGGCAACCAGCATGGTGTCGACAAAGGTCGCCAGCACCCAGCGCAGCAGCTCGGCGTCGCGACCGCTGTACGCCGACTCTCGCGCGACGGTGGCGGTGGCGTGCGTGCGCCGGAGCCGGCCCTCGACGGCGGAGTGCAGGCGGTTCACCTGGCGACAGGCGCGCCGCGCCTCGGCGGTGGTGCCGAAACAGACCACGGTGACCCACTCCACGGTGCGCTCGAAACGCCCGTACGGGTCGGTGCGGTACGTGCTGTGCTCGATGGCTCCCTCGGCGACGAGCGGATGCGCGGCCTGCATCAGAAGGGCACGTCCGGCGCCGAGCATGAGCACCGGTTCGGCCATGACCCGCCAGGTGACCGAGCCGGGGCCGAAGAGACCGGGCTCGGGGGCGGTGTCGCGGATCGGGAAGCGCCGCTTGCCCGAGGGGATCAGCGTGCGCATCGCAGCGGCCAGGTCGGCCGAGCCCGGGATGCGCAGCAGCCGTCCGCCGCCCGGCAGGCGGGGAAGAGGGAGGAGCGCCATCAATCCAGCATACGGCTCACTCGTACGTTGAGCCGTTCAGCTGGATCCAGCCACCCTCGTGGGAGCCGGTGGCGTGGTGCGTGTAGTGGATCACCGGGTGCCCGGGATCGGGCTCGAACTGGCCATGGATCACCACCGTCTGCCCGGCGACGACGGGCACGCGCGGCGCGAGCGAGAGATTGTGGTCGATCTCCACGGTGGTTCCGTCGACGGTAACGTCGAAACGCTGGTGGGCACCTTCAGCTCCGGCCGGTGCGTCCGGCAGCAGCATCGTCACGGTCGCGCGCACGGTCACCTCGGCGGAGTTTCTGGACTGGTACGCGGAGTCGAAGGCGGCGTTGTCGACGTCGTTGCAGGCGGCGAGCGCAACGGCGACGACCAGCGCTCCCGGCCAGGCCACGCGTCTCACCGGGCCCAGTGTAGGCCGGGTCCTCGCCGAGGACCCTCAGCTACCATCGAGGACCGTGCCTGAGGGAGACGACTCCGTCCAACGCATCCTCGTGGTGGTCGCGCACCCCGACGATTGCGACTTCGGATGCGCCGGCAGCACGGCTCGCTGGACGTCAGAGGGCCGTGAGGTCAGCTACTGCATCGTCACCGACGGGGACGCCGGCGGCTCAGATCGGAGCGTGACCCGCGCCGATGTCGCGCAGCTGCGCCGCCGCGAGCAGACTGCCGCCGCCGCCGTCGTCGGGGTATCGGACATCGCCTTCCTCGGCTACGCCGACGGCAAGGTGCAGTCGAGCATCGAGCTGCGTCGCGACATCACCCGGGTGATCCGCCAGCGCAAGCCGCAGCGGGTGGTGACGCAGTCGCCGGAGCGCAACTATCAGCGCATCTTCGCGAGCCACCCGGACCACCTCGCCGCCGGTGAGGCGGCGCTCTGCGCGGTGTACCCCGATTCGCGCAACCCCTTCGCCCACATGGAGTTGCTCGAGCAGGAGGGGCTCGAGCCGCACACGGTGGAGGAGGTGTACCTCATGGCGATGATGCAGGGCGACACCGTGGTCGACATCACCGGCACCATCGACCGCAAGCTCGAGGCGCTGCGCTGCCACGCCAGCCAGTACGACAACTTTGAGGAGCTCGCCGCACGCCTGCGCGAGTGGGCACGCCTCAACGCGGAGCAGAACCACCTCGGCGAGGGACGCAGCGCCGAGTCGTTCCTGCGCGTCCCCACCACCTGAGAGAGGAGACAGCCATGCAGCTGACCACCCGCGCGGCGCTCGCCGGCGCCGGCGACACCGCGCTCTTCCTCGCCCAGCGTGGCGAGATGTTCCGCAACGCGCGCGGGCGCGCCTACGGCAGTGCGGCGTTCGGGGGGCTGTGGCTGGCGCTCGCCGCCAGCTCCGCCGCCGAGCGCGGCAAGCCCAGCAACGCCACCCTCGCGCTCGCCGCCGCGGTCGCGGCGGCCAACGCGGCGATGCTCGCAGTGCACCTGCGTCACCGCGTGGTTGGCCCCCGGGTGTTCGGTGGCGCCGCGCTCAGCGCGGTGGCGCTCGCCGACGTGCTCCGCCGCCGCTGAGGCTCAGCCCAGCGACGTCGCTGTCGATGCCTGCACCTCGGCGACGCAGGCGAGTCCAGCGGCGATGGAGAGGACGAGGCGGGCGCGGACCGAGTCCCACTGAGACGGGCCCGTACAGCTCCCGGAGAGGAGCGGCGTCGCCGACGACAACAGAGGCCACGCTATGTCGACCGTGCCTCCCGGCGTGCCGGCGTCGACGGTCACGGTCAAATCCCCGGTGTGGTCGTCGACGCGAGCGCGCACACCGGGAGGACTGGCGGCCAGGTACGGCCGCGCCAGGTGCGCCAGCATCGCCCGGTTGGTACGGCCGGAGGTGTCGCGGATGCCCCACGACGAGTCCTCGCGCCATTGCCACCACGCCCACCCGGCGCCCGCGTTGTCGAACGCGGACACCACGTCGTCGACCCACGCGGTCGCCTTCGACTGCGTCGCCGACATTCCCCACTCGCCGACCCACAGCGCGGCCGGCACGCGTGACGCCTCGTCGCTCAGCTTGCTGACGTGCTCGTCGAGCGCCTGCACATTGCCGTCCCAGACCGGCGGAACCAGCGAGCCGGTGTACTCGTGCGGGGAGTACACCAGGTTCGGCGCCTGCAGCGGCACGACGGTGGTGCCGAAGTCGCCGAAGAGCTGGCCCTCGACGATGAAGAGGTGGTTGGGATCGACGGCTCCGATGGCGTCGATGGTGCGCGCATACAGCGGCCACATGAAGGTGCGCTCGAAGCGGACCGGTGGCAGCGGGACGGCGTGGGGCTCGTTGTATAGGTCGTAGCCGGCCACGCCGCTGTCGTTGCGGAAGCGACGTGCCAGCAGTTGCCAGCTCTGCGTGAAGTCGGCCTGCCAATCCGGCGACAGCCAGAAGTAGGTGGTGGCCGCGTTCACGGCCGGCGAGAGGTGGCGCTGCCAGTCACCGAGAGGCTCCCAGCGCAGGTTGGGGAACCCCGGCACGGCCGCCCACGCCGGCGCCCCGGACCCGCCGAACGCCGAGCTCCAGTCCAGGAAGTGCATGTCGATGACGACGTAGAGGTGGTGGCGGTTGAGCAGCCGCACGGTCTGGGTGATGTGGTCGAGGTACGCGCTGTCCCACTGTCCGCGCACCGGCTCGAGGCGGCCCCAGGAGACGGCGAGGCGCACGACGTCGAAGCCGTCGCGCTCCATCATGGTGGCGTCACTCTCGTCGAGCGGCGATCGCTGCACCGTCGACTCCAGCAGCGTCGAGGTGTTGAAGCCGTGCAGCAGGACGGTGCGGCCCGCCTCGTCGACGATGTGCCGGTCACGCACCGAGAGCCACGACAGGTCGGCGCTGGCCGCGGGGCGGTCCGCCGGGCCGACGGTCGTGGTGAGCGCGGCCACCGGCATGTCGAACCACAGCAGTGACGCCACCACGGCGAGCACCACCGCCAGCCCGGCGCGAGGGCCGAGCGCCGTCTCGCCCCGCCGTCGCGCGCGCGGCGGCCTCCTTCTCACCTGGGCATGGTCGCATCCGCACGGGCTGGGGAGGGGTTGCCAAGAAATATAGTTAGCCTCTATAATTACCTTGGATGACGAGCGAGGTAGTGATCGACAGTGCCGGCGGGGTTGCCGCCGGGCCTGACCCGGTGGCGGTGGCCAATGGGCTGCGCCCCGTCCTGCTCCACCTCAACCGCCACCTTCGCCGCGAGCTGCACGCGCTGGGCGTGAGCAGCAGTCAGGTGTCGCTGCTGGCGGCGATCCAGGCCACGCCCGGCATCGGCGTGGGCGACCTGGCTGCCCGTGAGGGCACCTCGGCGCCCTCGGTGTCCAACCACATCGACCGCCTCGAGGTCTCCGGGCTGGTGGTCCGCAGCCGCGTCGACGGTGGCGACCGGCGTCGCGTCGGCCTGGCCGTGACCGCTGAGGGAGCCCGCGTGCTGCGCGCCGTCCGCTCCCGCCGCACCGCCTGGCTCGCCGCGCGCCTGCGCGAGCTGCCCGAGGACCAGCTGCGCGCCGTCGAGGCGGCGATCGACGGCTTGCGCGCGCTGGTGGAGCGTCCTTCCCGATGAGCGTCGCCAGCGCCTCCTCCCGGACGTTCGCCTCGCTGCGCCGCCACCGCAACTACCGCCTGTACTTCGGCGGCCAGGTGGTGTCGCTGAGTGGCACCTGGATGCAGAACGTGGCCCAGGCGTGGTTCGTGCTCGAGCTCACCCACGGGTCGGCGTACGCCGTGGGCGCGCTGGCCGTGTGCCAGTTCGCTCCATACGCTCTCTTCGGGCTGTTCGGCGGCTCGCTCGCGGACCGGCTCAACGCGCGCAGCACGCTGGTGTTCACCCAGACGGCGTTGCTGTGCATCGCGGCCGCGCTGGCGGGCCTGGCGCTCACCCACAGCGCACAGGTCTGGGAGGTGTTCCTGCTGGCCACCGCGAGCGGCTCGGTGCTCATTCTCGACACGCCGGTGCGCCAGGCGTTCACCATCCAGATGGTCGGCAGGCCGGAGCTGCCCAACGCCATCGCGCTCAACTCCAGCCTGTTCAACGCCTCGCGCATCTTCGGCCCGGCGATCGCCGGGCTGCTGATCGCCACCACCGGGGTGGGTATTTGCTTCCTCATCAACGCGGTCAGCTACGTCGCGGTGGTGATCGCGCTGCTGCTGATGCGCGAGAGCGAGCTGTACCCGATCAACCGCGGTGCCACACGTCCCAAGCTGCTGCGCGGCATCGGCGAGGGCCTCAGCTACGCGTGGCGCACCCCCAGCGTCCGGTTGGTGCTGCTGCTGATGCTGGTGATCTCAACCCTGGCGGTGAACTTCAACGTCCTGCTGCCGGTGATCACCTCGCACACGCTCAACTCCGGTCCGGAGGTGTTCGGCGTGCTCAGCGCCAGCTTCGGCGTCGGCGCGCTGGCGGGTGCGCTGGTCTCGGCCGCCCTGTCGCGGGCAAGCCTCAAGCTGGTGCTCGGCGCTGGACTGGGCTTCGGTGCGTCACTGCTGTTGCTCGCGACCCAGGCGACGGTCGTGGGCTCATGCATGGCGCTCGTGCTCACCGGCGTCACCTTCTCTCTGTACGCCTCACAGAGCAACGCGTCGCTGCAGATGGTCGTGCCCGACCGGCTGCGCGGCCGGGTGCTGTCGCTGTACGGCTATGTGTTCTTCGGCACAGCGCCGCTCGGCGGGTTCCTCACCGGCTGGTTCTCGGGTCGCTTCGGCACCGGGCGATTCCTGCTCATCGTCGGTGGCCTTGCGGTGATCGCCGCGGCCGTGGGCGTCGTCTCCATGCGGATGAGCCGGACGACGCTGCCCGATCGCAGCTCACGTGCCGGGCTCGGCGCCGCCGACGCGAGCACGGTCACCGCGCGCGAGTAGGCTTCATCGTGGAGGTTCGGTGATGACGGCGCCTCGGGTGGTCATCGTTGGCGCCGGCTTTGGCGGGCTGAGCGCGGCGCGTGCCCTGCGGCGTGCGGACGCCGAGGTGCTGGTGATCGATCGGTACAACTACCACTTCTTCCAGCCACTCCTGTACCAGGTGGCATCGGGACTGCTCGATCCCGCGGAGATCGCCCACCCCGTCCGCAGCATCCTGCGCGGCCAGCGCAACACCGACGTGCGCATGGACGAGGTGCGAGGCATCGACCTGCACCGCCAGGTGGTGCGGTGCAGCACGGACATTCCGTACGACTACCTCATCGTCGCGGCGGGCGCCGTGACCAATCATTTCGGCAATCAGGACATCGCCGCTCACACCATGGGCTTGAAGGGTCTGAGCGATGCGCTGGCGCTCCGCGCCCACGTGCTGGAGCGCTTCGAGAGAGCCACCGAAACCACGGATGAGCGCGAGCGGCGGCGGCTGCTCACCTTCGTCATCGCCGGTGCTGGCCCCACGGGCATCGAGTACGCGGGAGCGCTGAGTGAGCTCTTCGTACACTTGCTCCCCAAGGACTTCCCGAGACTCGACTTCGCGCCGGTTCGGGTGGTGCTCATCGAGGGCCGCAACCGAGTGCTCGAGACCTTCCATCCGCGCCTAGGCTCGATGGCCGCCGGGGTGCTGCGCCGCCGCGGCGTCGAGCTGGTGCTCGGCCGCACCGTCACCGAGGCCGACGCCGCCGGCATCACCCTGGATGACGGCACTCGCGTCGACGCCGCCACCGTGATCTGGACCCGCCGGCGTCTGCGCCTCGCCGGTAGGCAAACAACTGACCGAGCTCCCCGCTCGGTTCGGCCGCGTGCCGGTGCGCAGCACGCTCCAGCTCCCCGGCCACGACGAGGTGCAAGTGATTGGTGACCTCGCCGAGCTCGAGGAGAACGGCGAGCCGCTGCCGATGCTCGCCCCCGTCGCCATCCAGCAGGGCGAGCACGCCGCCGCCAACGTTATCGCCATGAGCGGCGGGGGCGCGCCCACGCCATTCCGCTACCACGACAAGGGCACCATGGCGACGGTGGGTCGCAACTACGCGGTGGTTCAGCTGGGCCGCATCAGGGTCGCCGGCTTCGTCGGCTGGCTGATGTGGCTCGTCGTCCACCTCACCTACATCATCAGCTTCCGCAGCAAGGCGGTGGTGCTGATCAACTGGGCGTGGAACTACATCTTCTACGATCGCCCGGTCCGCCTCATCACCGAGGTCGGGCCGGGGCGCGCCGCTGAGCAGCAGACGGAGGAACAGAGATGAGGCGACGCAAGCTGGGCGAGCTCGAGGTGTCGGCGATCGGGCTGGGCTGCATGGGCATGTCCGATTTCTATGGCACCGCCGCCGATCGGAGCGAGGGCGAGGGCATCGCCACCATCCACCGCGTGCTCGAGCTCGGCGTCGACTTCCTCGACACCGCCGACATGTACGGCCCGTACACCAACGAACAGCTGGTCGGCAAGGCGATAGCCGATCGCCGCGACAGCGTGGTGCTGGCGACAAAGTTCGGCTTCGAGCGCAAGGCCGATGGCTCGCAGACCATCAACGGCTCGCCGGAGTACGTGCACCGCGCCTGCGACGCCAGTCTGCAGCGCCTCGGCACCGACCACATCGACCTTTACTACCAGCACCGCGTTGACTCCACCGTGCCCATCGAGGAGACGGTGGGCGCGATGGGGGAGCTGGTGACCGCCGGCAAGGTGCGCTTCATCGGGCTGTCCGAGGCGGCCACAACCACGATCCGGCGCGCCCACGCCGTTCACCCCATCACGGCGGTGCAGAGCGAGTACTCGCTGTTCGCGCGTGACATGGAGGACGAAGTGATCGCGGTGCTCCGCGAGCTGGGGATCGGCCTGGTCGCGTACAGCCCGCTCGGTCGCGGCCTGCTCACCGGCGCCATCGCCGGCGCGGCTTCGCTGCCTGCCGACGATGTGCGCCTCAAGCGTTTCCCGCGCTTCGCGGAGGAGAACCTCGGCGCCAATGTCGCGCTGGCAGGTCATGTGAGTGAGCTGGCGGCCGCCCGTGGCGCCACCCCCGCTCAGCTCGCGCTGGCGTGGATTCTCAGCCGCGCAGACGACTTCGTGCCCATTCCCGGCACCAAGCGGGTGGCTCGGGTCGAGGAGAACGCAGCCGCGGCCGACCTCGACCTCTCCGACGAGGAGATGTCCCAGCTCGATGCCGCCGTGCCGCGCGACGCGGTCAAGGGCCAGCGCCACTGGGACATGGCGGCGGTCAATCGCTGACGCCTGTGGGCGGGGCGCCGCCGTCCACCTAGACTGCAGCGCCGTGTCGTCGCCATCCCGTTGGCCGCTCGTCGCCGTCGGATTGTCCGCGGCGATGTGCGCGTGCAGCAGCGCTGCGCCGACGACCCCCAGCGCAGCTCTCGCCACCAAAGCTGCCGTTTCTGGCGTGCCACCTGTGACTCCGGCCACGCTTCCGCTCAGCGTCGCGGTCGGCCAGATGCTCGTCGCGTCCGTGAGTGGGCCCGTGGTGACCGACGGCCTGCGCCACCTGATCCTCGACGACAAGGTGGGCACCGTGCTTCTCTTTCGCTCCAACTTCGGCGACGCCGCCGGACTGCGTTCGTGGACAACCCAGCTCCAGGCCCTCGGGCGTATTGCCGGTTTGCCGGCACCGCTGCTCGTCACCACCGACGAGGAAGGTGGTTCGGTCGACCAGGTCGCCAACGGCCTTCACCTGTTGCCGGCCGCGCAGGCGCTCGGCAGCGAGGGCTCTGCCGGGGTGCGTCGCGACGTCGCAGCCATGGCAGGCGGCCTGCGCGCCGATGGCGTCGGGCTCGACCTCGCCCCGGTCGCCGACCTGCGCACCAATCCTGCGGACGCCGTCATCGGCAGCCGTTCCTTCGGCAGCGACGCCAGCGTTGTCGGCCCGCTCGTCGCCGCCTACGTGAACGGTCTGCATGACGGCGGCGTCGGCGCCACCCTCAAGCACTTTCCCGGGCTGGGAGGTGCCGCAGGCGATCCACACCGGCAAGTGGTGACCGACCTGGTGACGCTGGCCCAGTGGAGCGCAACGACAGCGCGAAGTTTCGCCGCCGGCATCGGGGCCGGAGCCGACGCGGTGATGACGACGTCGCTGCGCGTCCCCAACCTCGACCCGTCGAATCGGCCCGCGCTGTTGTCGCCGGTGATCGTGAGGTTGCTTCGCGACACTCTGCGCTTCAGCGGCGTGGTCCTCACCGACTCGTTGAGCATGACCGCGGTCGGCGAGTCGATGCCCCGAGCCACGGTCGACGCCGCGGCGGCCGGCAATGACCTGCTGCTGATGTCGTCGGGAAGCACGACACTCGAGGACCAGGCGGACCAGATGCTGCTTGCCGCTGTGCGCAGCGGTGCCATCCCCGAAGGCCAGGTGCAGGCGTCAGCGCAGCGCGTGCTCGCGCTGCATCGGCGCTACGTCTTGACCTGAACGCCTGCCTGCGCGCGGTCCGCCGGCCGTAGCACCACCTCGAAGGTGTGGCCGTCTTCGACGTAGCCGAGCACTCGGGCGATGCGCAGCGCCGGGCGGTTCTCAACAAGCACCCGGAACTGGGCGGTGCGGCTTTGTGCCAGCGCGTCCGCCGTGAGCGCGCTGAGCATCGCGGTGCCGATGCCCTGGTTGCGATGGGCCGGGTCGGTGAGCACGCCGATGTTGGCGGCCATCCCGCGGAATGGCGTCAGGGTGCCCGCGCAGACCAACTGGTCGCCGACGAAGCAGCCGTACTCGCGGCGCGGGGCCACGTCGAAGCCGGCGTCGACGGCCTCCTCCTCTGGCACCTGGCGGAGCAGCGTAGCCAGAGCGGCGGCGTCCTCCGCGCCGTGCAGCCGCCGGCTACCTCTGCCCTCGACCCGCCGGAAGCTCTCCTCTGTCGCGTAGCCGAGCCAGAACGGGCCGTGGATCGCGGCCACCTCGTCGCCGTACAGGGTGCGGACGAAGGCGCGGTCGAAGACCGCTGCGGACGGCCACGAGGCGCACGCCACGGTGGTGCTGCCGACCAGCGCCTGGGGCACCACGATGATGCAGCTGTCCTCACGGCGGATCAGGTAGACGTGGTCGCGGTGGGAGGGCTCGGGGTGCGAGGCGACGACAACCTCGGCGTCCCGCCACACCGACGGCTCCACGTTGAGGGCGGCGGTCCAGTGCTCGTCGAGGAGCTGGTGGATGTGTGTGCTCACCTGCGGCGACGCCATGGCGAAGCACTGTACGCCAGCGGTTCCGCAGGGAGAGAGGCGTCGATCCATCCGGCCGCATCGTCCGTCGCCTGTCCGGCGACCGGCGCTAGCGTCGAGAAGCGCCGTGTATCTCGTCGAGGCATTCCCCGTGCCCACCCCCGCCGACGCCGAACGGCTGCTTGCCGACCTCTGGCAGCTCACCTCCGGGCGCGGGCTCGGTCTCTTCCTGCTCGGCATCGCCAACCGTGTGATGCTCGGCGTCACCGCAGCGCACAGCGGAGTCGAGGAGGCGGTGGCATCGATCATCGCGGACCAGTGCGGCGGCGCTGTCGAGCCCGGCTGGATGGTGCCGGCGATGGTGGACGCCGCCACCGAGCTTGCCGCCGTTAACCTGGTCCCAACAGACCGGCACATCGCGGTGGAGAGCCGCACGTTCGGCTGGCAACGCAGTGACCCGCTCCGCGGCACGTTCCTGGCTCTGATCAATGCCCCGCCCAGCATGCTGGTGGGGGTGTCGATCAGCCTTCGCGCGTTACCGGACCTTGCTTTCGTTCTCTCCGTCGGGGTCTTCGCGGTGGGCCCGTCCGCGGTCACTCAGGTGGCTCGTGTGGCGTCGACATTTGGCGGAACCGGGATCCGGCTCCGGCGTCCCATCTTGCAGCGCCGCGCCGCCCAACGGATGGTTCGGGGTGTCCTGCGGCGTCCCGCATCGGTCCACAGGATCGAGGTGGTCGCCCTCTTCTGGCATCCACCCTACGGCTCGGACCTGGACCTTCAGACGAACGCGAGCGGGGGGAGCTCGCCGATCGGTTACCTCGGGCCGGGCCGACTGTCTTGACGCTGCCAATGCAGGCGCCTACCGTCTCCGCTCACCCGTCGGTCGCCGCGGCCCACCGATCCTTGGATGGGCGTGCGGCCGTCGGGCGGGGCACGGAAGTGGGATGAGGGGGAGAGGAACGCACCATGAATCGGCGTCGCCTGACCGCCGCGATCTTCTTCAGCGTGGTCATCGTGCTGGTGCTCGGCGTGATGGTGTACCTCGAGCAGGCCGGCCGACAGCAGACTGTCACTGTGTACATGCTCAAGCACGCGGTTCTCGCCGGAAGCACGTACAGCGCTGACGACGTCTCTGCGGTTGCGGTGCGCGCGCAGGAGGGGGATTTCAACTACGAGCACCGCGCGCCCGGACAGTATTCGGCTCGCTATACCCAGGACCTCAAGGGCAATGACATCCTTCGCGACGACGACCTCGTCGATGTAAGAGCGCAGGTGGAGGTCGCGCTCACCGTGCAGGCTCCCCCTCCATTGAGCGCGGGGGATCGCATCGACGTCTTCGCCGCGGTCGGAGGTGGGCGTCAGGCCCGGATCGGGCAGGGGATCCCCGTGCTCACAGCCTCTGGTGGGGCACTCACCGTCCTGGTACCTGTTCAGCAGGAGGAAGCGTGGATATCGGTCACCTCCTCGAGCATCGCGCTGCACGCGGCTCGGTCAGCGCAGCTCGATCCGTCGTCGCTCCAGCCGCTCAGCCCCGACGACGCGGTCAGCCGTCTGTGCGGCTCCAGCTGTGTGGGCGTGGCAAGTCCGGCGGCGGCGCCGTGAGGACGCTGGTCGCGGTGTACACCACCCGCGCTGGGCAGACATCGACGCATTGGGCCGTCTGCCTGGCGTGGACGCTTGCCGAGCGCGCCCGCGTCCTGCTGGTCGACTGCGACATGGAGGGAGGGACGATCGCCGATCTCCTTCTCCTTCGTACCGACGACCGCGGCATCGCCAACTGTTTCGGCGACCGCCCTGTCACCGCCAGCGAGCTGACCGCGCAAGCCGTGACCCATCCGGAACGCGAGAGCCTGCGCGTGGTACCAGGCCTGTCACGGAGCTACGGATACGAGATGAGCGAATGCCTGAGAAAGCTGGCCCCGGCGCTCAGCGGCGCGGATGAGGACGTGGTGATCGCGGACCTCGGCCATCCGCTGTCCCATCCTGGGCTGCGCTCCCCGCGAGCAGCGGCGGAGGCGATCTGCTCCGTGTTCGGCCGCGCCTTCATCGTGGTGCGGGATGAGCCCGCGCTGCTGTCACGAAGCATCGCCGTCCTGCAGGCGGCACGCCCGCCACACGGCGAGCTGATCGTGTGTCATCAGCACGGCCGCGCCTACCGTCGGGCAATCCTCGAGAGCCTCGGGCGCAACCTCCCTGAGATGGCGGTGCGGGACGTCTGGCAATGGGATGAGGCGCGGGCGACGCGCATGGCTGAGACAGGTGTCCCGGCAGCACTCCCCGGAGTCGATCGGGAGCTCAACCTCGCGCTGGTGGGCGCGTGATGCGGTCCACATCCGACCCGGTTGCGACCGAGGAGCGGACGGCACCGCTCAGCGACGGTCCCGTACCGGTGACGCGATGGCCCGAGATCTCTTCCGAAGAGCTCGAGGTGGCCCAGGCCATTGCCGATCGGGTCATCCGCGACCGTGGTGGCGAACCCGCCTCAGTGCTCCACGAGGAGCGACTGCACCACGACGTGGCGGCGGTCATCGACCGCGCCATCGCATCTCCATCCACGAGCGGGTTGCCCTTGGCGGTGGTGAGCGAGCTCGCGGCGAACCCGGGGTACCGGGACGTGGCCCGGCGCAACGCGGCAATCCTCGCCTCACACCTCTGGCCGCTCTCGTTGCTGATCTACGGTGCGGACCTCGAGAACATCACCTGTCTCGGTCACGACAACTGGCTCGTCAGCCTGGTCGGCCGCAAGCTGCTGCTGATCGGCAACAGTCCGTTTGCCAGTGACGAGGACTGCCTGGAGTTCTTCCGTCGCGCCATCCGGCTCCGCGGCGTGACCGGGGACCACAGCATCACCGACGCGACGCCGATCGCCGAGGCCAACGTCGGCAGCGTGGCGCGGCTCTGCGTTGCCAAGCGCCCCGCGGTCTCCGGACAGGCAGCGCTGAAGGCGGCGATTCGGATCCCGGCACGCTCGAAGGTGCGTGACCTCGCCGACTACGTGCACGACGCCGTGATGGCGGAGGGGATGGCCCGTTTCGTCGAGGCCTGCGTGCACGCACGCGCGAACATCATGATCGCCGGAGGAACGAGCACCGGCAAGACAACCCTTATGCGAGTTCTCTGCGGTATGACCGCGGCGAGTGACCACCTCGTCGTCGTGGAGGACGGAGCGGAGCTGCACCTCGACCAGGACCGCGGCGACGGAAATCCGTGGCACGTGTTGACGACGGCGCTCTCCACGATTCCATCGGTCCGCGTGGAAACGGATGCAGGCCAGCTCACCATGTTCGACCTTGTGCGGCACGCGCTGCGGTTTCAACCCGATCGCCTCATCCTCGGCGAGTCGCGTGGTGAAGAGATGGCGGCGGTGTGCAAGGCGCTGATGACCGGGCACGACGGCTCCATGACGACCATCCACGCCGAGGACGCGGAGCTCGCCCTTGACCAGGCGGTGCAGTACGTCATGGAGAACCAGCGCTTCACCGGCAACGAGAAGATGGCCAAGCGCATCGTCGAGCACGCCATTCACTTGGTGGTGCACCTCGGCAACCAGGAGGGCAGGCGACGTGTCACGGGCATCCTCGCCGTGGAGCGGGGTGGCAACCACAAGTGGATCTACCGGCAGTCCGACGGCGGTGGCTGGCAACGCATGACCGAGCTGGTGGGCAACCTCAATCGGCTCGGTCCCCGGCTGCGCGGTCATTTCCTCGATGACGAGATCCCGTCCCAATGACGGCGCTGTCCTCCGTCACCCTGACGGCCGGTCAGTTCGCGGGCTTCCTGCTGGTCATTGTCTGCGCGCTGGGCGCGGCCGCCGCCATTCTCGATCTTGACGTAGGTGTCCTGACCCGCCAGCGCCGCCGCTCCCCGTTCCTGGAGCGCGAGCGCGACCTCGCCGCCAACCTTGGCTGGCGCTGGCGGACGTGGGTGGCCGTCCGAGTCGCCCTCGTCGTGACAGGTGTCGGGCTGGGACTGCTGTCACGGATCTGGATCCTCGTCCTCGTCGGTGGCCTGGTGGGGACGCTCGGGTTTCGATTCGCGCTCGCGGGCCGCGCGGCGAGCCGCCGCCTGCGTGTCGAACGAGCTTTCCTCGGCCGCCTCCGCGACCTGCGCGACCGCATGGCGGTCGGCAACCAGTCACTCGACACAGCGCTTGCCGAGATCGGTCGGAATCCCGGGCCCGAGCTCGAGTACGTTCTCGCGCCGCTGGCTCGTGGCGGCTCGGTTCTCGACAACATCGTGGCGGTGGGCCTGCGTGCCCGCTCGCCTGTGGTGGAGTACGCGTGCGCCGTCCTCCTCTGGACACGCAGCCGCAGCCTGGACGCCCTCATCGCGGCGATCGACGGGCTCCTGCTTCCCGTCGGCGAGGCGCAGCTGGCGGTGCAGGAAGAGGCGTCGGTCACGCTCACCCAGCAGCGCGCGGTGACCATTGCGATGTCCGTCCTGATGCTGGTGATGTTCGCGGTCGTGGTGCGCGTCGACACCTTCCGGCACTTCTACCAATCACTTACGGGCAACCTGGTCCTGGTTGCGGTGGTGGTGCTCTTCGCGCTCCTGGTCGCCTTGCTCGGGGCGATCGTCCGAGTGCGCAGCTGGACGCGTTGGGACCTGCAGCGTCTCGCCGATGAGCAGGAGCGCCTCGGTGCTCAGTGACCTCTGGCCTTACGCGCTGACGACGATCGCCCTGGTGGGAGCGTGGGTCTTCGTCCTCGCCGAGCTCGGCTATCTGACGTCACCCGACGTCCGCGCCTGGCGACGGCTGGCCGCGCTGCGCGGCTACGCGGGTCCGCAGACCCGGCTGGAGCGCGCCGCCGAACGCAGCCCGGCGATCCGCAGGCTGCAGGACGAGCTCGACCTCCACCGGCTGCTGGCGATCGCCGGCCGCGACGAAACGGAGCCGGCGTTCTTGGGGCGCACCGTGTTCCTTGCCCTCCTCGCGTTCACCGTCATCCTGGTGGTCGACGTCGGCTCCCGCGTCGCTGGTGGGTTCGCCATCCCACCGCTGGCTGCGGTGCTGACGGCCGTGGGTGTGGTGCTGCTGCGGTTTGCTGCGCTCCGTGCCGCGGCACGAAGGCGGCAGGATGTGGCGGGGCGCACCCTCGGCGACATGATGATGCTGGTGGCCATCCTCACCGACGGGCGCGGTCTCCAGGTCGAGGACGCGATCCGCATCCTCTCCCGCTGCGCCACCACGCCGGACCTGCGCACCCTGGTCGACGGTGGCTGGCGACGGCTGATCCCCAGCCGGCCGCACAACACCGCCGACCTCTACCGCGCCATCGGTGACGAGTTCCGCATCCCTCAATTCGTCTTCGTCGCCGACGCTCTGGTGACCACGAACGTGGGCATCGCCGAGCGCGATACGTACACCAGGGTTGCCGGCGCCGTGTACCAGCAGCGCCTCACCGAGGCACGCATGCGGTCTGCGAGGGCGCGGATCCTGGTCACGCTGCCCGTGGCGGGAATGCTCATTCCTCTCCTCCTGCTCTTGGGGGCTCCGACCTTCCAGAGCATCAGCGCGGGCTTGGGGGGAGGTTGACGTGCGCTGGCGCCGTCTCCTGTTTGGAGCCGCGTGGGTGGGCATGAGCATCGCGGTTGCCGTGGTCGGCGGTGTGCCGGATCTGGGCAGGAGCATCGACCTGGTGACCGGCGACGTCACCAGCGCCAGCGAATCGGCCTTCATCGTTCTTCTGTGCTGGCTCGGGGTCGTGGTCCTGGCCATCGCAGGTGTCCTGTCGCTGCTCCCCGCGACCCGTCTTCCGAGGCAGAGAACCCGCGCGCGGTCGCTCGTCGTTCTCGCTCTCGGCCTCACACTTCTCGGCATGGGCGTAGTCCGACAGGAGACCGGGTACCGCGTCTGCTGCAGCGATCCGGCCACCGCCCAACAGGCAGAGCACCTTGTCCACTGACCCGCGCGGCTTTGCCTTCATCTCCTTGCTTCGAGATGAGCTCGAGGCACGCGGTCTCGCCGGGCTGCTGGACAGCGTCGCCCGGTCCACCGCGGAGGTGAGATCGGTGTTCCTCGTGCCACCCGTGCGTGGGTTGGACTTCTTCGCGGCTCCCCGCCATCAGGCCGAGGTCGATCGTTGGTGGGGTGACAACGTTCCGGAATCGTCGGTCCCTGTGTACCTGCTCTGTCATGAGGAGGGTCTCACCGGCTGGTTGCGAGGATTGGACGGCGTGTCGATGGTGGCAGCCAAGCGACACCAGGCCACGCTGTACGCGGACTGGATCGTTGTCGATGCCGACCCGGCGGCGGCACCGCTGGCGCTGGCCGAGGCGGCCATCATCCGATTCGGTGTGCCCGCTGAGCCGGAGCAGCCTTCGCTCGCGGATATCTTCAATCGGCGCGACGCGCGGATGGTTGCCAACCTTCGACTGGATACCAGCCTGGCGCAGGGCCCGCGTCCGAAGTTTCCACCGCTGCTGCACGTCGACGGAATCCGTGCCCCCACCGTGGGATCTCGTCCGGCGCACTCCGATCCGATGGAGCTGCTCATCGCCGAGAGCGCTCGTGCAACCCAGCCATCGCCGTCCTGGGATGAGCTGCGGCGCCCGGTGAGGCCCGCTATCACCGCGACATCACGTCTGCGTTCCCGGCTGCCCGCGTGGAGACGACGGAGCGCTGCGTCGACCGCCAGCGACGCGGAGATCGGAGTGCTCCTCGTCGCGCGCGCGCCCACCATCGTTGTCATCGGTTCGCGTAAGGGTGGGGTCGGCAAGACCAGTCACGCAGCGGGGATGGCCATTGTCGCGGGCAGCGTGCTGGACGCGGTGGGCCACAGCGCCGCCATCGTCGACGCCAACGTCGCCAACCCTGACGCGTGGGGACAGCTCAGTCTCCCCGAGCACGCCGCCTGCGTGCGAGACGTCACGAGCGCGCTGATTCGCGGCGAGGAGCCGCCGCCGCCCATCCATGCGGTCACGCCGGCCCTGGCCTGTTTCCCGGAGCGCCGCGACGGAGTCGAGTACAGCCGCACCGAGATCGGCCGCCTGGCCGAGTACCTGCGCAGCCGATACACCTTCGTGGTGGTCGACATGAGCAACCGACTGCCCGATCCGACCGGGGGTCCGGAGGCGGCAGTCGCGGCCTACTGGTTGGAGGAGGCTGACGCGTTGGTGCTGCCCACCGGGTCCAGCCGGCAGGACTTCAACGGCGTCCTCGACTACCTCGAGGTGCCGAAGCTTCCGCCCACGGTGGTGCCGTACATCGTCTCGTCGGCACGGCGCAATCGTCGGCACCCGGTGACACGCCAGTACCTGGACGAGATCGGGCCCCGCGTGCAGCAGCTCGTGGAAATTCCCGACGAGGCCGACAGCGTCCGCTTTGCCGGTATGGAGGGGGCCCCGGTCCAGGAGGTGTCCCCCAGGATGCGGTCGGCGTACCGAGAGCTGACAGCCGCGGTGGCGCGGCTGCCGAAGCCGGTGCGCAGGTGAGCAGCGTGTTCGGTTTGCTCGGCCGCCCGACGCGAGGCGAGCTCGATGCCAGGCGAGCTCAGCGCGTGACCCGGGTGCTCGAGCTCGTCGAACGCTTTGTGTACGACCTCGGCCTGCTCATCGCCGGCGACCCGGTCGATCTCGACGGATACGTTGAAGCAACCTCCGCCCGCCGGCTCGGCGATGCTGTGCGGCCGGCGCTCGTCGGCGGCGCGCCGACGCGCCCCGATTTCGGCGAGTACGCGCAGGTCCGCATCGAGGGCGACTTGCTCGACCAGTCCGCGCCGGTGCGCACCGTCGTGGAGTTCGACGATCGGTCGAGGCTGGTGGGGGAGACCGGCTCGACTCCCGTTCACGCACGACGGCGTGTTCGTCTCCACCTCCTCCTCGACCCCGGCATCAGCAGAGTGCTGGACCATCGGATCGAGCGGGCCGCTTGACCACGCCAGCCAGCCGCGTGATTGACCGCGACTCCCAGAACCTGCCGATCCCTCTGGGTGGGATGGCCCCGGTCCGGATCCGGCGGCGCCGCTTGCGTCGGACATCGCACCTCCCACTGTCGACGATGGTTCTCGCAGTCGGCGCCCTCTGCGGCGTGGCCGGGCTCCTCGTGCTGTTCGCTCCACAGACTGTTGCCGTCTCGCTGTTCGGTGACCGTCTCCAGGTTGGGGGTATGGCGCTCCGGGAGGTCAGCCCACCGAGTGCGCCGCTGCGCCGCTTCGCAGGCGACGCGTCGTACGTCCTCGCCGAGCGCGGTCATGGAACCGCCAGGGCGGCGGCCGCGTGGACGTCGGCGGGTGTCCAATCCCACGGCCTCTGCACGCTGCAGCCTCAAGGGCAACTGCTCGTCGAGGAATGCAGCTTCGTCATCGGCGTCCAGCACCTAACGTCGGTGGACATTCTCGATCCGGCCAGTGGGTCAGCGTGGCAGCGCACGTACAGCGATGGCACCCGGGTCACCATCGCGGTCGCCCCGAATGGTGCGGCTGCTCCCATCCCGTTCCCGGTCGGACGCTAGGTCGGTCACGAGGCGAGCGGACCGCCTCGCTCTGGCAGGATGGAGGGTGCCTATGACTGACCGCCCCGTGCCCCACCGATGACCGCCAACACCGCCCTGCTTGTCGTCGCCGTCTTCCTTGCCAGCATGGTCGAGACGGTGGAGGCCGCGACCATCGTCGTCGCGGTCGGGGTGACGCGCGGCTGGCGCGGAGCGTTTCTCGGGGTGGGGGCGGGACTGGCAGCGCTCGCCGTCGTGGTCGGGGCGCTTGGGCCTGCGCTGACTGCCATCCCGCTCAGCGCGCTGCGCCTGGTGGTCGGCGGCCTGCTCCTGGTGTTCGGTCTTGGTTGGTTGCGCAAGGCGATCCTGCGCGCCGGCGGCGTCAAGGCGCTGCACAACGAGGAGGAATCCTTTCACGCGCAGCGCGAGGCCGCCCGCGATGCTGCGGTGGCCGCGGGTGGGCTCGACACGTACGGCTTCACGGTGAGCTTCAAAGGTGTCCTGCTCGAAGGTCTCGAGGTGGTATTCATCGTGATCACGTTCGGCGCCAACCAGGGGCGCATCGGGCTCGCGGCCATTGGTGCCGCCGCTGCCGTGCTGCTGGTGGTGGGAGCGGTGGTGATCGTGCGCGCGCCGTTGTCACGCGTTCCCGAGAACACTATGAAGTTCGCCGTGGGAGCGCTGCTGACGTCCTTCGGCACGTTCTGGGGCGCCGAGGGCGCCGGTGTTACGTGGCCAGGCGCCGACATCGCGCTGGCGGTGATCATCCCAGTGACGTTCGTCGTCAGCCTTGCGATGGTGGTTGCGCTGCGCCGGGGCATGCCGGCGGCAACGCGGCGTCGGGCGAGAGTCGCCTGATGCGCCAGGTGCGCGCCTTCGCCTTGTTCTGGTGGGACTTCATCGTCGGCGACGACTACCGGATCGCGCTCGCGGTGATCCTGTTGCTCGGCACGACCGCGTTGCTGACCCACGCCGGCACCGATGCATGGTGGCTGCTCCCTGCCGGCATCCTCGCCATGCTCGCCACCTCGGTGTTCACCGCGGCGCGGCGCGCTCGGCGGGAATCCTCGCGCCTGAGCTGAGACGAGGTCGGTTGCGCCTGCCGGGGTGATACCGTCGCCCGCTGCGCGGGACCCCGCGCGCCACAGGAGGCAGCCACGGCATGACGGATGTGATCCGCGCGTCCGGGCTGGTCAAGACGTATGGCCAGACCCACGCGCTCGACGGGCTCGATCTCGCCGTGCCCGAGGGGACCGTGACCGCCCTGCTCGGCCCCAACGGCGCCGGCAAGACGACGGCGGTGCGGATCCTGGCGACCCTGCTCGATGCAGATTCCGGCTCGGCCGAGGTCGCCGGCATCGACGTGCGCACGAACCCCGGCGCGGTGCGCGCCAAGATCGGCCTGTCGGGCCAGTAGCCGCGGTGGACGAGTACCTGACCGGATACGAGAACCTCGAGATGGTGGCGCGCCTCTACGGCCTCGGCCGGCGACGCGCCAATGAGCGGGCACGCGAGCTCCTCGAGCTCTTCGCGCTGAGCGAGTCCGCTGATCGGCCCGTCAAGACGTACTCGGGCGGCATGCGCCGCCGCCTCGACCTCGCCGGCGCGCTGGTGGCGCAGCCGCCCGTTCTCTTCCTCGACGAACCCACCACCGGGCTCGATCCCCGCGGCCGTGCCGAGCTCTGGGACGTGATCATCCGGCTGGTCAAGGCCGGCACCACCCTGCTGCTCACCACTCAGTACATGGAGGAGGCGGACCAGCTGGCCGACGACATCGTGGTCATCGACCACGGCAAGGGCATCGCCCAGGGAACGGCCACCGAGCTGAAGGACCGCGTCGGCGGTGAGCGCATCGAGGTCGTGATCGGGGAGGGGTCGGACCTCGGACCCGCGCGCACGCTCCTGCAGCAGCTCGCCGCGGGCGAGGTGATCATCGACGAGCACGCGCGCCGTTTCACGGTGCCCGTGACGGGCGGATCGCAGGTGCTCATCGAGGCACTGCGCCGCCTCGACGCGCTCGGCACCACGGTCGTCGACATCGCGCTGCGGCGACCAACGCTCGACGACGTCTTCCTCACCCTGACCGGCCACGCGGCCGAGGACATCGATACGTTGCCTTCTGTCAAGAAGGGCCGCCGATGATCTCCACCAAGACACTACGTGACGGCGCCATCGTCGCCAAGCGCAACCTCATCAAGATCCGCCGCGTCCCCGAGCTGCTCGTGTTCACGACGCTCTCGCCGATCATGTTCATCCTGCTGTTCGCGTACGTCTTCGGCAGCGCGATCAATGTGCCCGGCGTCGGCTACCGCGAATTCTTGATCCCCGGCATCTTTGCGCAGACCGTGATCTTCGGCGCCACCATCACCGGCTCGGGGCTCGCCGAGGACATGCAGAAGGGGATCATCGAGCGCTTCCGATCGCTGCCGATGTCGCGCAACGCTGTGCTGGTGGGGCGCACCGACAGCGACGTGCTCAACAACGTGATCGTCATCGTGGTCATGTCGCTGACCGGTCTCGTGGTGGGCTGGCGCATCCACACGTCGTTCCTCGAGGCGGCCGCCGGGTTTCTGCTCCTGCTGCTGTTCGCCTATGCGATCTCCTGGATCATGGCCTGGGTTGGGCTCCTGGTCCCGAGCCCTGAGGTGGTGCAGCAGGCGTCCTTCGTGGTGATCTTCCCGATCACCTTCATCGCCAACACCTTCGTCCCCACCAATGGGTTCCCGGGCCCGCTGCGCGCCATCGCCAATTGGAACCCGGTGTCGTCCGTCACCGAGGCGGCGCGCCAGCTCTTCGGCAACACCAGTGCCAAGTTACCGACACCCAACGACTGGTCACTGCAGCACCCGGTGATCTACACGCTCATCTGGGTGGTGATCATGCTCGCGGTGTTCATCCCGCTCGCCGGACAGCAGTACAAACGCGCCGCCAGCCGCTGACTCAATCCTCGGCCGGCGCCACCTTGCGGGCCCGGCTCGGCGCCACCCGCGGTGGCTCGCCCGGCATCTTCGGGTACGCGGGCGGCCAGGGCGCGTCGAGCAGGCCTGCGGAGAGGTCCCTCTCGTGCATGGCGAGGAGCGGCTCGAGTGATTGCGGGGCCGCGTCCATCGCCGCCCACGGATCGCCATCGCGGGCCACGCGTGGTGGCACGGTGGCGATGGTCAGCGCATCCGGGTGAATGTCGTCGAGCTCCTCCCAGGCGAAGGGCGTCGACACCTGCGCGCCCGGACGGGCGCGCACGGACCAGGCGCCGAAGATCGTCTTGTGCGGCGCGTTCTGGTTGAAGTCGATGAACACTCGACGCCCGCGCTCCTCTTTCCACCACGCGGCGGTGAGCAGGTCCGGTCGGCGGCGCTCCAGCTCGCGGGCGACGGCCACCGCTGCGGAACGAACCTCGTACGACGTCCACCGTTGGTGCAGGCGAACGTACACGTGGATGCCGCGATTCCCGGTCGTCTTGGGCATGCACACCACGCCGGCCTCGTCGAGGAGCGCGTGCACTTGGCGCGCACCGTCGCGCACCATGTCGAAGGTCACGCCCGGCGTGGGGTCGAGGTCGATGCGCAGCTCATCCGCATGCTCGGGGTCGACCGCCCTCGACGGCCACACGTGGAAGCCGAGGCAGCCGAGGTTCACCGCCCAGAGCACGTGGGCGAGATCGGCGGCCACCAGCGCCTGCGAGGTGGTTCCGTTCGGCGTGCTGACGATGGTGGTCTGCAGCCAGTCGGGGCGCGAGTCGGGAACGCGCTTCTGGAAGAACGACGAACCGCCCGCGCCGCTGGGGAAACGCTGGAGCAGCACGGGACGGCCGCCCATGGCGCGCAGCAGAGGCTCCTCGACGGATTGGTAGTAGCGCACCAGGTCGAGCTTGGTGTCACCGCGTTCGGCGAAGAACACCTTGCTCGGGCTGGTGATCGCAATCTCGTGACATGAAGCCTCCACCACCACCGCATCCTCAGCCATCAGTGCGACCATAGCGCGCCACCCGGCGATGCCGAGGCTCGTACGTGAGGCGTCCGCCGTGGGCGCCGCTAGCTCCCCTCGTCTTCAGCCGGCGGTTCCCAGCGCAGCAGCGCCACGTCCGCGACCTGCTGAAGGTGCGCGCGCATGGCGTCGGCTGCGCGCCCCGCGTCGGCGGACTCGATCGCCTCGAGGATCCTTCTGTGGGCCACGAGGGAAGCGCGCGGGCGCCCCGGCTCGGACAGCGATTCCATGCGCGTCTCGTGAATGGCCTCGGCGAGCCCATCGATGACGTGCTCGAGCACCGAATTCTTCCCGGCCCGATGGATGGCGTGGTGGAAGGCGCTGTCACCGGCCACGCCGAGCCCAGCCTCGGCCATGTCCAGCTCCATCGTGGTCAGCGCCACCCGCATCTCGGCGAGGTCGTCGGCTGTTCGCCGCGTCGCGGCCAGCTCCGCGAGCCTGACCTCGAGCAGCTCGCGCGCCTCGAGGACCTCCGGCAGCCTGGCCCGGCGCTCTACAAGCTTGTGGAGCACTCCGCCGAATCCCCGGCTGCGACGCAGGAACGCGCCCCCGCCGTGGCGCACCTCGATGAATCCCTGCGCCTCGAGCACGGCCAACGCCTGGCGGAGCGAGGCCCGGCTCACCCCCAGCCGCGTCGCCAGCTCGCGCTCGGGCGGGAACCGCGCGCCCACTGCCAGGTTGGTCCTGACCACGAACTCCGTGAGCCGGTCCACCAGGTCCTCGTAGAGGCGCGTGCGACCCACCGGCCGCAGGGG
The DNA here is from genome assembly GCF_016464765.1 of Candidatus Aeolococcus gillhamiae. Lineage (NCBI taxonomy): Bacteria > Bacillati > Candidatus Dormiibacterota > Candidatus Dormibacteria > Candidatus Aeolococcales > Candidatus Aeolococcaceae > Candidatus Aeolococcus > Candidatus Aeolococcus gillhamiae. Next base: position 41,757 of record NZ_JAEKNS010000059.1, read on the forward strand.
GGAGGTGTCGAGGCCCACGGCTCCGAGTATCGCATGAGAATTGGTACGACCATTGACTCATTGACACACTTAGTCGGAGTGAGCAACACTCCCGGCCGTTATGAAAGGCTCTCGATCGGGCCCTGACGGAGGTTGGACAGTGTCCCCGACTGCATGGGCTCGAACCACCGGCGCGGCCGGTCGCAGGCGTCTCCTCACGGCCGCGATGGCCGCTCTTCTTGTCGCCGCGTGCGGCAGCACCAACACGACCAGCAGCGGGGGAGGGGGCGGCAACATCAAGACCGACAGCGCCGGCCACGTCAGCTACGGGGTGCTCTCGTGCTTCACCGGGCCGCTGGCGGTGCTCGGACAGGCCATGCTGCAGGGCTCCCAGGTGGCGCAGAAGGTCATCAACGACGCCGGGGGTGTCCTCGGCAAGCCTCTCGACCTGAGCCACGCCGACACGCAATGTGACGAGGCCGATGCCGTTCCTGCCGTGCACCAGCTGCTGGCGTCCAACAATGCCAGCGGCATCATCGGTCCGGAGACGCAGGAGATCGCCGCGGTGTCGCCGATCATCAGCGCGGCCAGGATTCTCACCGAGTTCCAGGGAGGCAGCACGGCCTTCGACAAGAACGCCAATCAGTACCTCTGGCGCGACAGTCCCTCCGACTCGCAGCTCGGCGTCGCCATGGCGCTGTACGCCCAGAAGAAGGGATACAAGTCCGCGGCGCTGCTTTTCTCCTCGGACATAGCCCAGCAGACCATCCCCAAGCCGATCCGGGCCACCTGGGAGAAGTTCGGCAACACCATCGTCTCCGACGTAACTGTCGCGCCCGGTCAGACGTCGTACCGCACCCAGGTGCAGAACATCATCAACGCCCACCCCGACGTCATCTTCACGCAGCTGGACCCGCAGACCGCGGCGGTCATGTTCCAGAACTTCAAAGAGCTCAACAACCTCGCCATCCCGATCGTGGGAACGGACGTGACCAGCGGAGACGACTACCTCAAGGCGATCACCTATCCCATCGCCCACGACCATCTCATCTCCGTCTTCGGCACCAACGCCACGGGAGCGGCGGCCGACAACTTCGCCAAGGCGTTCGCCGCTCAGAACGGGCCCACCGCACAGCCGATCGCGGGCGCGAACTACGCGTACGACGCGGTGATCAGCCTCGCGCTGGCGATGGACAAGGCTGGCACCACCGACGGACCCGCGGTCATCGCGTCGATGAAGCAGGTCACCGACCCGCCGGGCACGCCGTGCGACGCCTACGCCGACTGCCTGAAGGGCATCAAGGGCGGCAGCAAGATCAAGATGGACGGGTCCAGTGGTGACCTGATCTTCAACCAGTACAACAATGTCTTCGGCCCGTATGGGGCTTTCCAGGCCGACGCAACCACTGGGAAGGAGGCACAGGTGCAGCTGCTCTCTGCGACGGACCTGGCCGCGGCCACTCCCTGACACTTCGGCGGCAACGCGCATCCTCGCGCGTTGCC
>NZ_JAEKNS010000118.1:0-21588 GCF_016464765.1 Candidatus Aeolococcus gillhamiae
CCAATCCTTGGCGCCCGGGTTCTGGGTGAGTTCGGCGACGCACCGAACTACTACACCGATACTAGAGCACGCAAGAACTACGCCACAACCTCACCGGTCACCCGAGCTTCCGGCAAGTTGCGAGTGGTGAACGCTCGCCACGGCGGCAACAGGCATCTCGGCGAGTCCTGCTTGCGCTGGGCCTTCTGCGCGGTGCGATCGTCGCCCGGAGTTCAGCACTACTACGAGGCCCTCCGCGGCCGCGACAAAACCCACTCCCAGGCCATCCGGAGCGTCGCCAACCGTTTGGTGGGGATCCTTCACGGCTGCCTCGAGCACGGCGTTGTGTACGACGAGACCATCGCATGGCCGCAGCACGACGCCCCCGTGGGTGTGGCGGCGTGAACAGTGCGTCCACCGCGATCAACCCTCCGGACTTGACACGTTAACCCGGTGGGATGTCTTCGTTGACACCCTCCGTCGTGGGCACTAGCGCGCTTTGGCGAACACCGGCGGCCGGATCCTTATGGTGACCTGAACTCGTCCAGCCGAGTCCAAACCTCCAGCGAACGCCACCCGCCCCACCTTGAAAACCGCAGGCTCGTGGGTAGCCCTTGCGTTTCGGCACACACCGTTACGGCCCGAACGTGCGCTTCGGTGCAAGCGCGCCCAGCTTGCAATCCGAGGCTCGGTCAGTCCGCGCAAACGGGCGTACTATGACGTCATGAGTGCCGTCCACCCCGAGCCTGCCGACCCCGTCGACGAGGAACTCGACGCACTACTTCAACGTCCCGAGGTTCGCGAGCGCCTCGAGGACTTCGAGCGACGCCGCGCCGAGGGCAAGCTCGGCGAAGGGAAGTCGAACGACGACGCACGCCGCGTCGTAGGACTTCCGCCGCATGGGGACAACGCCGGCCGTTGAGGCTCGTCTGGGACGAAGCGGCGCTCACTGACCTTGCCAAGGCGGCCGAATGGTCACTGCCGCAGGCGCGGGCGGTCGTCGAAGCCATGGAGCGCATGGCCGACCGGGGTTTCTCCCTGGGCAAGGCTACCCACCGACCGGGCATCCGGTACTGGCCAGTCCCGCCGCTGGGCGTCTTCTACGCCGTCACCGGTGGCGACCTGCGGGTGCTCCAGGTGGTGGACGTGCGTCGGCTGCTTCAGACCCCGTAGCAGCGCGATCGCCTGTCAGGGTTCGGCAGGGGAGAGCCCGCGCGCGAGGACCTGGTCGATCGTCGCAGCTGCTGTCTGCTGCATGTGCGGGCTGACGTGGCTGTAGAGATCAAGGGTGATCGCGGTTGTTGAGTGCCCGAGCATCTCCGACACGATCTTCGGGTGGACGCCGCTGGACAGCATTAGCGTCGCCGCGGTGTGTCGGAGGTCGTGGAAGCGGACCCCCGGCAGGCCCGCGCGAGCGAGGACGCGATGGAGGAGGAGCACCATCGTGTTGGTGGGGAGGAAGTCGCCGAACTCTGTGCAGAAGACCAGGCCACGGTCTCGCCACTCCGTGCCGACGAGCAGCTGCTCCTCGGCCTGGCGTCGACGATGCTCGCGGAGCGCAGCCACGGTCAGCGGTCCGAGCGCAACCGAACGGCTCTTGCCGCTCTTGGGGGTGCCGATGGTCATGGCTGCGCGCGCCATGCCGGTCACCGTGCCGGTGACCGCGAGCACGCCGCGGTCGAGGTCGACGTCCTTCCAGCGCAAGGCGCGCAGCTCCCCCTGGCGCATCCCGCTCGTCACAGCGAGGACGAGAAGGGCCTCGAGCCGCTCGCCCCGCGCTGCGGCGAGGAACCGCACCGGCTGGTTGCCGTCGGCGATGGTGGTCATCTCCCGGCTGCGCACCTTGGGCCGGCTGGATCTGCCGACCATCGCCGCTGCGTTCCGGGCCACCTTGCCGTCCTCGAGCGCCTGGTTCAGGGCCACGTGGATGACGGCGTGGAGGTGGTGGACGGATGTCGAGCTGAGACCGCTCGCCAGCTTGTCCGCATAGAACTGACGCAGGTCAGCAGGCTCCAGCCGCGCCAGCGGCTTGAGGGCCAGCTGACTCGGCAGCAGGTGGTTGCGGATGTACCGCGTGTAGTAGAGGACCGTGGACGGTTTGATGCTCGCCGACGAAAGCCCAGCCGTCCACTGTTCGAGGTGGGCGCCGAACGTCTGCCGTGGGTCGACCAGCGGCCTCCCGTCTTCCACAGCGCGAAGCGCCGCCACCAGGCGCGCCTTGGCCGCGGCGCGGTCCTTGCCGTAGAAGTAGCGCCACCCGCCGCCCGGAAGCTTCAGCCGCGCCACCCAACGTCCATCGCCGCGCTGGAAGATCGCGCCGTCGCCCGCGTCACGCCGTCCGGGGCGTTCCCTTCGGTGTCGGGCTCCCGTAGTACCCTCTGCCATGTCGGCGCCTCGCGTGTGCTGACCGCGCCCCCGGCTGTGATCTCAGCGCGGGGGCTCTGTGCGCGCAGCGTAGCAAGGACGAAGGTGTCAGGCGAGGTGTCAGGGGCCGTTAAGAGGGCGTCGGAAACACCGAATCCGAGTTCCAGGGCGACGTAGCCAAGTGGTAAGGCAGAGGTCTGCAAAACCTCCATCGTGGGTTCGATTCCCACCGTCGCCTCGCCGCTCAGCGCACCTCGACGTCAGGCGCGGACGAACTGGAGGCGGCGCTGGGGACGCGACGCGGGTCGTCGGGCTCCGGCGGCAGCACGAAGCCGACGTCGAGCGCCTCGGCGAGCGCACGCAGGCGCGCGTAGAAGCCGGCGGTGTGCGGTGAGCGTGCCAGCCGTAGTCCGGCGAAATCGTAGTGGTGCACCCACTCGTGGAGCAGCGTGTTCAGGAACACCTTCGGCGAGATCACCTGTTGGCGCACCGCGGTGCGGTGGTAGATGCGGATGCGCGCCTCGCTGATCACACCGTCGACGAAACGGCAGCGGTAGTAGCCGTACGTCTTGCTCTGCAGGCGGCGGCCGTCGTGCTCGTGCACCTGGGCGCGGTCGGCGACGACCACAGCGCACTGCGGCAGGCCGGCGAGCTCGTCGAGGGTGTCGAGGAGCAACTGGCCGAGGCGGCGCCGTTCCGTGGCGTCGTCGCCGGCCTCGAGCAGGCTCATGACCAGGCCGCGCGCCACCACGTCGGGCGACACGGGAAGGCCGACGTTTGCCTGGCTGCGTACGTACGTCGAGTCGGGACGAGCGCGGCGACCGAACATCTGCTCGCGACTCTACAGGCGGGGCGGGTGACCACCACCCGACCGGCCCCCTCACGCGGGGTACGCTCTCGTCGCCCCCGTGGCCCAATTGGCAGAGGCAGCCGGCTTAAACCCGGCTACGGTGTCGGTTCGAACCCGACCGGGGGCACCTCGGCGGTGCAGAAGGCACAGCGCCGGGCCCTGTGGGGAATGTTGCTGAGGCACTCCGGGCACTCGCGCGTCGTTGCCTGCGTGGCCGGGGAGGCGCGGCGGGCCTCCAGCTTCTGCATGGGCAGCACCAGCACGAAGTAGATGACCGCGGCGATGACCAGGAAGGCAATGACCAAGTCGAGGAAGTCGCCGTAATGAAAGGTGCCATGGCCGACAGTGAAGGTGTAGGAGCCGAAGTCGGCCCCACTTCCAGGGATGGCGAGCAGCGGGGTGACGAAGTCCTTGACGAAGCCCTGAACCAGGACCCCGAAGGCGCCGCCGATGACGAAGGCGACCGCCAGCGCGGCGACGTTGCCGCGCAGGATGAAATCCTTGAAACCTCGCATCGCGGTCCTCCCTCTGGTCGGCCACTGGCGGCCGGTCCACACCGGCTCGCCGATCTGTTCGTGATTGTGTCAGCCGCCACGGGTGCGTCCGCGGCGGCGCAGCGGTACGCTGAGGGCGATGGAGGAGACCATGGCCCGGCGGCCACTGCGACGTGACCGCGCCCACAAGGGCATCGACTCGGCCGTGCTCTGGCGCCTGGGCGCGTTGCGCTACGAGACCCAGGGGGCCCAGGCACGCGAGGCCGTGCATCCGCAGGCCTTCTGGGACGACAGCCGCGTCGCCCACCCGGCCGAGGTGGTCGCCACCGCCAGGTGGGAGCACCGCCACGCGACCGAGCTGCGCCTGGAAGGGTCGAGCGAAGGCCCGGGTGGCCACCCCGGCGCCTCCAAGCTGATCGCCACCGCCCACCTCGCCCACGGCCTCGCCGCCGACGCGCCGATGGTCTTCCTCATCCACGGATACGCGGTGCCTATGCCGGTGCTCGACGCGCTCGTTGCTCGAACGCTGCGCGCCCAGGGAGCGCACAGCGTGCGCCTTGACCTGCCCTTCCACCTGCGTCGCAGGATGCCCGGGCACAGCAGCGGCGACGGCTTCTTTGGGACCGACCCGGCGCGCATTCGCGCCACCGTCCGGCAGGCGGTCGAGGACGCCGCCGCCCTGGTCGCCTGGGCGCGTGCCAACGTCACCCCGACCGTCGCCGTCATGGGTGTCAGCCTCGGCGGCCTGGTGACCTCGCTGCTGGCCGCCCAGGTCCCGCTCGATTCGGTGATTGCGGTGGCGCCGCTCTGCGACCCACCACTCACCTTCCTCGAGCACATGCCGCGACGGCTGGCGCGCCGGCTGGGGATCAACTCAAGCAGCGGTGGCGCGTGGGGCGACGACCGCGACGAGGCGCGCGCGATGCTCGACGCTGCGCTGGCCCCACTGGTCCCACGCAACCTCATCCCGCGGACGCTCCCCGAGAACATCACCCTGGTCCGGCCCGAGCTCGACCTCATCGTCGGACCGCAGCCGATCGCCGACCTCGCCGCGGCCTGGGGCGCGGAGCTGTGGGACTACCCCTACGGACACATCACCGTGATGAACGCCCCTGGCGTCGGCGCCCGGATTCGTGATCGTCTCCTCGACCCGCGACGCATCGGCGCCGGTCATTCACCTCTGGCAGCCGCGGCGGTCTGACACTTCAGTCCTGGACGCCTGTTCGTTCCGTGGCTCTATCCTCGCTTCGATGAGCGACACCCGGCCGATCGGGGTCTTCGACTCCGGCGTCGGCGGTCTCACCGTGCTGCACCAGCTGCACACGCGTCTGCCCGCGGAGCGGCTGATCTACCTCGCCGACCTCGCCCACTTCCCGTACGGGCCGCGCTATCAGCACGAGGTGCGGGACTATGCCCTGGCGATCATCGAACACCTCGTCGGGCTCGACACCAAGCTGGTGGTCGTCGCCTGCAACACGGCGACGGCTGCCGCCCTCAACCTCGCCCGTGAGCGTTTCGACGTCCCTGTTGTGGGGGTCATCGCGCCCGGGGCGCAGGCGGCGGTCGAGGCCACGCACAACAGACGCGTGGCGGTGATCAGCACCGAGGGCACCCGCGCCAGCCAGGAGTACGTACACGCCATCAAGGAGGCCAACCCGGGCGTCGGCGTGCTCGGCGTCGCCGTGCCGGAGCTCGTGGACATCATCGAGGCCGGTGAGGCCAGCGGCCCGCGCGCAGAGGCCATCCTCGCCGGGGTGCTCGACGAGATCACCGGCTGGGGCGCCGACACACTGGTGCTCGGCTGCACCCACTACCCGCTGCTCCGCCCCACCATCGAGCGCGTCCTCGACGGCCGCCCGATGACCGTGGTCGACAGCGCCGAGACCACCGCCGGCCGGGTGGAGCGGATCCTCGCGGCCAACCGGCTCGCCGCCAGCGGCGATGTCGCGCCGGCCCCGCAGCTCCTGGTCACCGCGGAGCCGCGCCGCTTCAGTGACACCGCCGAGCTGCTCTTCGGCGACGCCCTGCCCCAACCCACCGTCGTCGCGCTCTGGGCGAGCGCCGACCTATCTGGGGCGGCTCGATGACCGTCCTGGTCGATGAGCTGCTCACCCCCATTGCCCCCGAGCTCGTCGAGTTCGAGCGCCGGCTGGAGGAGTCGGTCAGGGCTGACTTCGGGCCGATGGCGGACGCCATGGAGCACATCGTCCGCGCCGGGGGAAAGCGGCTCCGGCCCGCGCTCGTCCTGCTCAGCGCAGCCCTGGGCACACCGGACCGCGACCACACCTTCAACCTGGCCATGGGCATCGAGTTCATCCACACCGCCACGCTGGTGCACGACGACCTCATCGACGATGCGCTCACCCGTCGTGGAATCACCACCATCCACGAGACCGTCGGCGTCAACCCCGCGATCATCATCGGCGACTACTACTTCGCCAAGGGCGCCAACCTCCTCGCCTCCATCGGGGAGCCGAGCATCGACCTGGCGATCAGCAACACCGTGATGACCATCTGTTTGGGCGAGCTGCTCCAGCTCACCAGCCGTCGTGACTACGAGCAGACGCTGGAGGAATACCACCGCAAGATCGCTCGCAAGACGGCCGCGCTGGTGGAGACGTGCTGCTATTGCGGCGCCATCGTGGGCCAGCTCGACGAGCGCCGCACCGAGGCGCTCCGGCAGTATGGCTACCTCATCGGCATGGCCTTCCAGATCGCCGACGACGTGCTCGACTACACAGCGACCGCCGCGGAGCTGGGCAAACCGGTGGGCGCCGACCTCCGCCAGGGCACCGTGACGCTTCCCCTGATGCTCGCGCTCGACGAGTCGCCGAGCGCGCCGGCGCTACAAGAGGTCCTGGCCCATGAAGTCCTCACGGACGAGGACTGCGAGGCGGTGGTGCGTCTGGTACGGCAGTCCGGTGCGATCGAGCGGACCGAGGCCCAGGCGCACGACTTCGCGCAGCGTGCTCGTGCCCAGCTCGCCGCGTTCGATCCCTCACCGGCGCGCGCCACGCTCGAGCAGGTCTGCGACTACGTGGTCGACCGCCGGACTTGATAGTCCTCTGCGGAGGCGACTTCATTTCGCCGGAGCGGAGACCGCTTGCTGGGGGTGCCCAAGGGGGGAACGCAGTTCCCCTCGCTACAAAGCGCCGATGCGGTCGAGCTGCTGACGGAACGTTGCCGCCCACAGCGCCAGCACCACCGTCGCCAGCAGCAGGCCCGCTGCCTCGATGAGCGTCGCCGCCAGCGAGGAGCGCGCCAGGCGGTCACCGGACACAGCGGCGACGACGTATCGGGCGGCGCGGGCGGCGTCCACCAGCGACACGATGCTGATGATCACCAGGCCGGCGCGCACGATCGTGTACTCGCGTACCAGGCCGGCGCGCAGCTGGCCGAGGGTCAGCTCCTCCACGGGTGTCCGGCCGGCGGGCGGCTCCGGGGCCCCGCGACGGAGCCGCAGCAGCGCCGCCAGGAAGAACAGCGCCGCCGCCCATCCCTCCCAGGCCGTGGCGACAGACGATCCATGGGCGAGGAGGGCGGCCAGGCGGCCGCCCCCGGCTTGCGAGGCGTAGTGGTGCTGAACTGTGAGCGACCAGGCGCCGAGCACGCCGCAGGCGGCGCCGACGACCACCAGCACGGCGACGCGAGCGAGGGGCGGCAGGCGACGCAGGAGCAGCAGCTCGGCGGCCAGTCGCAGGCGTCCAACAGTGCCGGCGTCCGCCATCGTTTTGGCATTGTAGGTGCGATCCGAGATGAGTAGAGCACGTGTGAGTCGCCGTATCCTGCGCGTGGTCACCTACAACATCCTGCTCGGCGGTGCGCGCCGTGAGGAGCACATCACCGCGGTGCTGCGGCGCCTTGGTGCAGACGTGATCACCCTGCAGGAGGTGAGCAACCCGGAGTTCGCCGCGCAGCTGGCACGCGAGCTCGGCATGGAGCTGGTGATCGGTGCCGCCAGCGATGGCAGCGGCGTCAACCTGGCGGTGCTGTCACGCGTCCCGGTCCGTCGCTGGCGCAACCACACGCATCGCGGGTGCATGCTGCGCAGCCACCTCGAGACAGTGCTCAGGGTCGGCGGCGCGCACATCCCGGAACTGCATCTCCACTCCGTGCACCTCGCCGCTCGCTTTGGCGAGCGCAAGAAGGGGGAGGAACGCCGCGGACGCGAGCTCGACGCCTTGCTGGGCGACCTCGGCGAGGCCCCGGCCAGCCCGCACATCATCGCCGGAGACTTCAACGCGCTAGCTCCCGGCGACCACCTCGAAGCCACCGCATTCTTCGCGCGCATGGCCGAGCTGCGCAGAGCCCAGGTGATGGTGCGCCAGGCGAACGGGATGGTCGTGCCCAAGCGGGTGGGGGAGGACCCCGCGGTCGACGAGGCATGGCTCCGCGCGGGGGTCGACCCACGCCTCGACGTCGGTATTCCCGTGCTGCCCTTCGTCGTCTACCCGCTGACCGCGCTGGTGCCGCGCAGCCGCACCGTGGATCGCATGCTCGGGGGGACAATCGAACGCTGGACCGTGTCGCGAATGCTCGACGCCGGCTACGTCGACTGCTTCCGCCATGTGCACCCGCGCGCCCATGGCTACACGTGCGCAACGTGGATGCCCGCCGCGCGCATCGACTACGTCTTTGCGGATTCGTTGATGGCCGGCCGGCTGCGCCGGTGTGAGGTGGTCGGCGGGCGCGGCTGGCCGGACCGTGAGGCGACCATCGCCTCCGACCACCATCCACTGGTGGCCGAGTTCGCCGTCTGACTCAGTCGGCGGCCGGGACCCCGCCGCCCGCGGGGGGTGGCGAGCCCGCCCCGCTGCCCCGCCGGTGGCGACGTCCCCCGCGGTGCCGCCGCCGGTTGCCACCCGTGGTCGCCCCTGCCGGCTGCCCGCCGCGTGGCCGGCCGCGCGGGCCGTCATTGATGCGCGGAGGCGGGGGCTGGGCAGCGGCGAGCAGGTCGCCAAGGGTCCGCCAGCCGAACTTCTCACGGCCCAGCCGGTAGAGTTCGATGAAGCAGGCGGCCGTCGCCTCGGCATCGGCCAGCGCGTGGTGGGGGCGGCGGTGGTGAACCCCGAGCTCCTTGCACATGCGCTCCAGGCCGATGGTGTCGCGCAGGTTCCAGATGATCCCGGCCATGCGGCTGGTGTCGATGTTGTCGGCGTCGATCGCCGTCTCCATGGTGCTCGCGATCAGCCGGGTGTCGAAGGCGTCGGCGCTGTGCTCGACCAGCACGGCTCCCTTGCAGAATCGGCGGAACCGTGCCAGCACGAGCTCCACGGGAGGGGCCCCGCCGAGGCTCTCGGTCCCGATGCCGTGGATGCGCTTGGCGTATGGGTTGATGCGGTCGGTGCTGTGCACCAAGGTCTCGAAGGACATGATGTGGCGGTCCAGCGTGAAGGCGACCGCGCCGAGCTCGACCAGGCGATGGGGCGACTGCCCGGTTGTCTCGCAGTCCAGCGCCACGAGGCGCAGCTGCTCCACGGGCGTGTGAGGCTCCGGTCGTTGCGGTGGTGAGTCCAGGTCGGCGTCGGCGTCATCGATGGTGGCGAACGGCTCACCGGCGGCTGAAGGGCCGAGCCGGGGCACGAAGCTGCTGCCCACCGGAACCGGGCCGCGGCGGCGGCCGTACCGCGGACGCTGCCGACTGACCGCGGGTGGCTTCGCGTCCGTGAGGTCGTTGCCGTCGCCGTCCGAGGACTGCGGAGCCGTTCCGGCAGTCGTCATGCCGGCGTCGTGAACATCGGCGTGATCTTAAGGGAGCGACGTGGTGAGCGGCCGTGGAGTCAACCGGCTTCCATATACTGGCGCGGTCGATTTCGGCCCCGGAGCAGGACGCTCGCCGCCGGCGCGCCGCCGCCCATTTCGCCAGGAAGGCCTTCGATGCACCTCGTTGCCGCCGGGCTCAGCTTCCGGAGCGCACCGATCTCGGTCCGTGAGCGCGCGGTCGTCCCGCCGAGCGAGGCCAACCGCATGCTCCGCTACCTGGTCGGTCACTGCGGCCTCCGCGGCGCGGCGGTGTTGTCCACGTGCAATCGCACCGAGTTCTACGTCAGCTGTCCCACCGACGCACTCGCCGACGAGGTGCGCCCTCGCCTGGCGATGTACCTCGATCCCGTCGATGACAGCGCGGTCGGCGACCATCTCTTCGAGCTTCGCGGCGCGGACGCAATCCGCCACATGCTCCGCGTCGCCGGTGGCCTCGAGAGCATGGTGGTGGGTGAGTCGCAGGTCCTCGGGCAGTTCCGTGATGCGCACCAGCTCGCTCGTGACGCCGGCACCCTCGACGCCCGGCTCGACTACGTGATGCGCAGAGCGGTGTCGGCGGGTAAGCGGGTGCGCACCGAGAGGACGATCGGGCGGCGTTCCGGCTCCATCGCGGACGCCGCCGCGCAGGGCGCTCGGGAGGTGGCCGGCGACCTGCATGGCCGGGGAGTGCTGGTGCTGGGCGCCGGGACCATGAGCGCGCTGGCGGCGGCGCGGATGCACGAGGCAGGCGCGCGGCTGATGATCACCTCGCGAGGCGGCGACTCTGCGCTGGCCCTGGCATCCAGGCTCACCGGCGATGCGCTGGCCATCAGCGATCCCATCGCGATGGCCGCGGAGATCGAGGTGGTGATCTGCTGCACTGACAGTTCCGCGCCCGTGCTGAGCGCGGGCGACGTCGCCGCCATGCAGGAGCGGCGCGAGCACCGGCCGCTCACCGTCATCGACATCGCCGTCCCTCGCGACGTTGAGGCCGAGGCTGCCGATGTGGCCGGGGTGACCCTGATCGACGTCGACGCCCTCGGCGACCGCATCGCCAGCGGCGGCTCCCCGCAGCGCGGCGCCCTCGCCGAGGCCACCGCGATCATCGAGGCCGAGGTTGCGCGAGCCATCGCCGTCGTCGCCGAGCGCGACACCGCCGGCCCAACGATCGGCGCGCTGGTGCGCCAAGCGGAGGCCATCCGCCGCCAGGAGGTCGAGCGGACACTGGCACGCATGCCTGACGTCGACGCCGCCACCGCGGACAAGGTGCAAAAGCTCACCCGCGCCATCGTCAGCAAGCTTCTCCACGCGCCGATCAGCCACCTGCGCGAGTTCGCCGACGATCCCGGGGTGGCGCTGACCCTGCGCGACGCGTTCGAGCTCGACGCCCCCGACCTCATCGACGGCCAGAGCGTCGCGAGCGACGCCGCCGCCTCGTGACGGCGGCGATCCAGGCTGCGGTTCTGCGCCTGGCCACTCGAGGCAGCGCCCTGGCCAGAGCGCAGGCCGTGCTGGCGGCTGACGCCATCCGCGGCGTCGGTGGGCCAGGCACCGAGCTTGTCATCGTGCGCACCGAGGGCGACCGCAACCAGTCCACGCCGATCGAGCAGCTCGAGGGCCAAGGCTGGTTCACCACGGCGATCGAGCGCGCCCTGGTCGAGGGCCGCGCGGACGTCGCCGTGCACGCCGCCAAGGATCTGCCCACCGAGCTCGGCGCCGGCCTCGAAGTGGCCGCCTTGCTGCCGCGCGCCGACCCCCGCGACGCCGTGGTCTGCCGCGACGGCGGTGGCCTCGATTCGCTGCCGGACGGCGCCGCGGTGGGGAGCAGCAGCGCCCGGCGCTCCGCCCTGCTCGCCGAGCTCAGGCCGGGGCTACGCTGCGTCCCGATCCGCGGCAACGTCGACACGCGCCTGGGCAAGCTGGAGGCCGGCGAGGTCGACGGGCTGCTCCTCGCCGCAGCCGGTCTCGACAGGCTCGGCCTCTCGAGACGGATCGGCCAACATCTCGATCCACGCAGCTTCGTGCCCGCCCCCGCGCAGGGCGCGATCGCGCTCGAGGTGGTCAGCGGCGCGCCCGCGGCGGCGGCCGTGATCCCCGCCGGTGACGCCGCCACCGACGTGGCGGTGCGCACCGAGCGCGATCTCCTGCGCGCGCTCGGAGGGGGCTGCCTCCTCCCGCTCGGCGCGTGGGCCCGTTTCGAGGACGGCGCCCTGGTGCTCAGCGCGGCACTCGGCGTCGACGGCAGGGTGCGCCGCGCCGAGCTGGCCGGCGACCCGGAGAGCCGCGGTGAGCTGGTGGCTCGGGTGGCCGCAGCGCTGCGATGAGCCGCGGGCGGCCGCTGGAGGGACGTCTCGTCGTCGTCACCCGGGGCGCCGACAAGACCGATCTGCTGCCCGGCCTGCTCGAGGAGGCCGGGGCGACGGTGGTGCGAGTCCCGCTGATCGCGGCGGAGGCCATCGTCGGCGCGGGCGAGATCCGCGCAGCGGTCGGCCGCCTTCGGGTCGCGGCAGGGCCGGCCCAGCCCTGGTTGGTGGTCACCAGCGAGATCGCCGTCGGCCTGGTGGGCGCGGCCGGCGGCGCGCCCGGCCTGGCCGGGGTCGCCATCGCGGCGGTGGGGCCCGCTACCGCGGCGGCGCTGCGCACGTACGGGCTCGACGCCGAGCTGGTGGCCTCCGGCCAGGAGGCGGAATCCCTGGGTGCCGATTTATCGCGGCTCGCCGGCACGGGCACGGCGGTGCTGGTGATCGCTGCCGCCGGCGGGCGCAACGTGGTGGCCCCATTGGTCGCGGCCGGCGGAGCCAGCGTCGAGGTGCTCGAGGCCTACCGCACCGTCATGCCGGAAGGGGCGCCCGAACAGCTGCGTGCTGCCTTCACAGGTTCGCCAATTGACGCCGTCACCTTCACCAGCGGCAGCACCGTGCGTCATGCATCCCGCGCCCTTGCCGAGCTGCCACGCTGTGTGGCGGCGTGCATCGGACCGATCACCGCTCGCGCCGCCGAGGAATCAGGGTGGAGGTCGATCCTCACTGCCACCGAGCACACCGCCGCCGGCCTGGTGACAGTGCTGGCCGGGCACCTCGGCGCGGCGCACCCGCTACCCTGACCACGCATGGCCTTTCCCTCCGACCGCACACGCCGACTGCGCCGCACGGCGGGGTTGCGTGCGCTGGCGCGCGAGACCTCGCTGACGCCGGGCGACCTCATCCAGCCGGCCTTCGTGCGCGAGGGCATCACCGCGCCGGTGCCGATTGCATCAATGGTTCACCAGCAGCAGGAGACGGTGGAGTCGCTGACCGACGCGGTTGACGACGCCATCGACTCGGGGTGCGCCGCGGTCATCCTCTTCGGTCTTCCTGAGGAGAAGGATGCCAGCGGATCGCAGGCCTGGGACGAGGACGGCATCGTGCAGCGCGCACTGCGCAGCCTCCGTCGCAATTGCGGCAACGAGTGCGTGCTCATCGCCGATTGCTGCCTCGACGAGTACACCGACCACGGTCACTGCGGCGTGCTGCGCGATGACGGCAGCGTCGACAACGACGCCACCATCGAGGTCTACGGCCGCATCGCCGTCTCGCAGGCGGCAGCGGGTGCCGACATCATTGCACCGAGCGGGATGATGGACGGGCAGGTCGCGGCGATCCGTCGCGCGCTCGACGAGGGCGGCTTCCACGACACAGCCATCCTCGCGTACAGCGCCAAGTACGCGTCGGTGATGTATGGGCCCTTCCGCGATGCCGCCGACTGCGCACCGCAATTCGGCGACCGGCGCTCCTACCAGATGGACGTCGCCAACCAGCGCGAGGGCGTCCACCGCGCCCGCCTCGATGTCGCCGAGGGCGCCGACATGGTCATGGTCAAACCGGCGCTCACCGCGCTCGACGTGGTGACCCGGGTCCGCGATGCCGTTGACGTGCCCGTCGGCGCCTTCTGCGTCAGCGGTGAACACGCCATGCTGCACGCTGCCGCCGCAGAGAACGCGTTCGAGGAGCGCGCCGCGGTCCTCGAGGCGCTCACGGCGATCCGGCGCGCCGGCGCCGACCTCGTCATCACCTACGACGCGCGCCGAGCGGCGCGCTGGTTGCTGGAGGATCTCAACCGTGTCTGACCGAAACCTGAGCCCGCAGTCGCGGGGGCTGCCATTCGTACTCGCCGCCGGAGCCCTGCTGCTCGGCGCGCTGATTGCGGCCACCGTCTTCATCAGCAGAGCCAACGGCGCACCGGTGGCGTCGGCGCCCAGCAGCGTTGGGTCGACTGTGTCACCGGCACCAACGGTGTCGGTGGCTCCCACCCCGACGCCGTCGCCGACCGCGCAGCCCATCCCGTACGCGGACTGCACGACAGCGACCTTCGGGGCTGCGCTCCCACCTAGCGCGGCGCCCGCCAATGTGCACGTCTACAGCGCCGCGCCCCCAACGCAGATCGACGCCAGCAAGCTCTACAAAGTCACCATCACGACGGCCAAGGGCGCGATCGTCCTGTGCCTGCAGCCGACTCTCGCGCCGGCGACGGTCAACAGCTTCGTAGTGCTGGCGCGCAACCACTTCTACGACGGGCTGAAGTTCCATCGGGTGGTCGCCGGCTTCGTGGTCCAGGGTGGCGACCCGCAGGGCACCGGGAGCGGCGGCCCCGGCTTCCAGTTCACCGACGAGCCGGTGCGTCAGCAGTACGTGCTCGGTGCCGTGGCCATGGCCAACAGCGGCAAGAACACCAACGGCTCGCAGTTCTTCATCTGCATCGCCGACGACACCGCTAGCCTCCAGCCTCTGTACAACCTCTTCGGCAAGGTCTCCTCCGGAATCGACGTCGCCCAAAAGATCGCCCAGGGTGACGTGATGCAGACGGTGACCGTCGCGCAGCAACAGTGAGCAGCGCGGCGCAAGCCACATCGTCATCGGAGTGGCGCGCGCGGGCGGAAAGGGTTCTGCCCGGTGGTGTCAACAGCCCGGTGCGCGCCTTTGCAGCGGTCGGTGGCGACCCGCCGATCATCGCCGGCGGCCGCGGCGCCCGGGTCGTCGACGAGGACGGCGTGGAGTTTTCGGACTTCATCCTCGCGTACGGGCCGCACATCCTTGGCCACGGGCACCCCGCAGTGGTGGCGGCGCTCCAGCGCCAGCTCACCCGCGGCACCGCATTCGGCGCCACCACCGCGCTCGAGGTGGAGCTCGCCGAGCGCATCGTCGCCGCCATGCCCGCCGTCGAGATGGTGCGCTTCGTCAACTCGGGCACCGAGGCCACCATGTCGGCCCTGCGCCTGGCCCGGGCCATCACCGGTCGCGACCGCGTCGTCAAGTGCGCCGGCGCCTACCACGGCCACGCCGACGTGTTCCTCGCCGCCGCCGGCTCGGGGGTAGCGACGCTGGGAATCCCCGGCTCGCCCGGGGTCCCTCTCGCGGCGGTGGCGGACACCATCGTAGTCCCGTACAACGACGTCGCCGCCGTCGCCGCCGTCCTCGATCGCGAGGGAGAGAGCGTCGCTGCGGTGATCGTCGAGCCCATCGCGGGGAACATGGGCTGCGTGCCGCCGCACCCCGGCTACCTCCAGGCGCTGCGCCAGCTCACTGCGCGCTTCGGCGTCCTGCTCATCTTCGACGAAGTGATGACCGGCTTCCGGGTGGCTCGCGGCGGGGCCCAGCACCTGGCCGGCGTCAGCCCCGACCTGACCTGCCTCGGCAAGGTGATCGGCGGCGGCCTTCCCGTCGGGGCCTTCGGCGGTTCGAGGTCGCTGATGGAGCGCCTGGCTCCCGCCGGCGACGTGTACCAGGCCGGCACACTTTCCGGCAACCCCTTGGCGATGGCGGCGGGGTGCGCGGTTCTCGACGAGCTGGCATCGGGCGCCGCCTACGCGCGCCTCGAGGAGCTCGGCGCCGCGCTCGCCGCGGGTTTGACCGAGACCGCGAGTTCCGCCGGCGTGCCCTGCGTGGTCAACCGAGCGGGCAGCATGGTCACCGCGTTCATCGGGGTCGACGCCGTCGAGGACTACGCTCAGGCGAGCGCGGCCGACACCGCTGCGTTCGCGCGTGTCCACCGTTCCTGGCGTGGGCACGGGGTGCTGTGGCCGCCCTCGCAGTTCGAGGCGGCGTTCCTGTCGACCGCCCACACGAGCGCCGACCTGGAGCGGGTCATCGCCGGGTTCGGCGAGGGACTGCCACGCGAGGCGACGGCAGCCGTCCGCGTGTGACCAGGGCGCGTCTCAGCGACACCTCAGGGATCTGACACGGGCGATGCTACACTCGAATTGCCTCGCCAGAGGTCACGGTCCGGGGACCGACCGAAGTAATGGAGGTTCGTCGCCATGCCAGGCCTGGGAGCCGGTCACTGGGGATACATCGCGATTCTCTTGGTGATCGTTCTGATCATCTGGGGGCCCGGCAAGCTGCCCGATATCGGGTCCGGTCTCGGGCGGGCCATCCGTGAGTTCCGCAAGGCCACGTCGGAAACGCGCGACGAGTTCCATAAGGCGACTCAGTCGGATGATCCTCACGCGGCAGGCACAGCTGCTGCAGCCGCGGCCTCCGCGCCCGGTGCGGCCGTGCCGGTCACGCCGGCCCCGCTTCCCGAGCCCCAGCCGGTGGGCGGCGGAACTGCTCCTGCGGCGCCGACCGAGCGCGCGTCCGGCGAAGGCGACCACACTACCCCCGTCTGACGGTGACCGCCTTCTCACGGAGGCGTTGAGAGGTGCAGGGAGTGGCCGGCGACGAGCGCCGCATGACCATCGTGGAACACCTCGAGGAGCTCCGTCGCGTCCTGATCATCTCGTTCATCGCGTGGATGGTCGCCACCGTGGCCGCGTTCGTCTTCCACGGCGCCATCCTCGACTTCCTGCTCCGCCCGCTGACCACGGTGCTGGGCAAGACCAACAACCACATCACCTCGCAGGCGGTCTTCACGAGCCCCACCGAGGGGCTGACCATCCCCATCAAGATCTCGATGATCATCGGGCTGATCGGTGCCATGCCCGTGGTGTTGTGGCAGGGCTGGACGTTCGTCTCCCCCGGGCTGCGACCGGTGGAACGGAAGTTCGTCGGCCCCTTCATCGGCTCCGCGCTGGTTCTCTTCGGAGGGGGCGCCGCCTTCGCTTACTTCGTTATGCCGATCGGCCTCAACTTCCTGGCCACATTCCTCGGCGGGAGTGCCGTGTACCTCCCCGACATCAACTCGTACCTCTCCTTCCTGGTCATCCTGATCCTTGCCTTCGGCGTGACCTTCGAGCTCCCCGTCGTGATCATCCTCCTCGGACTGCTCGGGATCGTGTCGTCGCGTCGGCTGCGCAAGCAGCGCAAGGCCATCTGGGTCGGGATCATCATGGGTGCGTTGCTGGTCACGCCCGGCGCCGACCCGTACACGCCGACAGCACTGTTCATCCCGTTGATCGTTTTCTTCGAGGCCAGTGTGGTGATCCTCGACAAGGTCTTCAAGCGCTGAAGGCGAGGGGGGAACTGCCTTCCCCCCTCGGGCACCCCCCAGCTCAGGGTGTCAGCTCCGGCGACATGAAGTCGCCTGCGCTGACAGCGCTGAACCCGGCGCGTACACTGCGTCGCCATGCGTCCTGACGGCCGCGCATCGGATCAGCTGCGCCCCACCACTATCGAGCTCGGTCCACTTCCGTACGCCGAAGGAAGCGCGCTGATCACCGCCGGCGATACGCGCGTGCTCTGCGCGGCCAGCGTCGAGGAGCGCGTCCCGCAGTTCCGCAAGGGGAGCGGACGCGGCTGGGTCACCGCCGAGTATGCGATGTTGCCGCGCAGCACAATGACGCGCAGCGAGCGTGACGGTCGCAAGGGCCGCGTGGACGGGCGCGTGCAGGAGATCCAGCGGCTCATCGGGCGCAGCCTGCGCGCCGCCGTCGACTTCGCACGCCTCGGTGAGCGCAGCATCTTCATCGACTGCGACGTCCTCGTCGCCGACGGCGGGACGCGCACCGCGTCGATCACCGGCGGCTACGTCGCGCTCGCGCTCGCCATCAGCAAGCTGCGCGCCGCCGGGCTCGTCGCCGAGGACCCGCTGCGCTGGCAGGTTGCGGCGGTGAGCGCGGGGATCGTCGGCGGCGAACCGCGCCTGGACCTCAACTACCTTGAGGACTCGGCAGCGGACACCGACATGAACTGCGTCGGCAGTGGCGACGGCCGCTTCATCGAGCTGCAGGGCAGCGCCGAGCAGGAACCGTTCTCACGTGCTGAGATGGACAGCCTGCTCCAGCTGGCTTCGACGGGGATCCATCGGCTGTTCGAGGTGCAGTCGGAGGCTCTCGCCCGCGCGTGACCGACCCCGCCTCGCCTCTGGTGCTGGCGACCAACAACACGGGCAAGCTGCGGGAGTTGCGCCGTCTGCTGGCCACCCATCCGTGGCGCGTTCTCAGCCTTGCCGAAGCCGGCTGGGCAGGGGAACTGCTCGAGCCCGGCGAGACCTACGCGGAGAACGGGCTCGCCAAGGCGGCGGCGGTGTCGGCCGGGCTGAACCTGTCGGCGCTCGCCGACGACAGCGGCATCGAGGTCGACGCCCTGCGCGGCTGGCCTGGGCCGTCGTCGGCACGGTGGATGGGGCCGGACGCCACCGACGAAGAGCGACTCGCCGGCCTGATCGCCGAGGTGGACAGGCGCAGCCCCGACGATCGCCGGGTCCGCTACGTGTGCGTGGTGGCGCTGGTGCGTCCTGTCGCCGAGCCGGTCCTCGCTCGCGGCGAGTGCCTGGGTACGCTGGTGGCGCCACGTGGCACTCGCGGATTCGGGTACGACCCCGCCTTCCTCAGCGGTGACCTTGGGATCACGTTCGGCGAGGCCGACGACGCGGCCAAGGACGCGGTGTCGCACCGGGCGCGAGCCCTCCAGCGACTCGCGGAGAGCGGAGTGCTCGATCCTGCGCCTGAGCGCGCGTGACCGCTGCGGCTGAGCAACGGTGGCTCACAATGCCACGTCGTGTCACGCCGCCGCCAGGCCGCATCGTCGCGCCCACTGCGCCTCCTCCTCGCCGTCGGCGCCGTTGTGCTCGCCGGCGTGATCGCATTCCTGGTCACCGTCAACCGCACCGCGGTGCCGGGCGCGGCTCCCTCAGCGTCGCACCCGCCCGTGGTGAGGGTGGTGGCGCCGTCCCCGACGCTCTCCCTCGACGACATCGCCCGTGCCCACCTCGATGGCACGGTCACCATCGAGGCTCTCGGCAGCAACGACGAGGGGTTGGGGACGGGCTGGCTGCTCGACGCCAAGGGTGACTTCGTCACCAACGCCCACGTGGTCCAGGGCCAGCTGAGCGTCCGCATCCGCGCCCGCAACGGCAGCTCCCACGTCGGCGCTGTGATGGGCATCGACCGCGACCTCGACATCGCCGTGATCCGCAGCCGCGACGGCTTCGCGGGCACTCCGCTGACGCCGTTCAAGGGCACCGTCAACGACTTCCCCATTTCGGTGGTGGCGCTCGCCAGCAGCAACGCCACCGGGCACGGCGACATCACCGACGAGCGGGTGACCCGCGTCGAGAGCACTGTCCCGGTCACCGGCGACACCACCACCGGCCAGCCGCCGACCACCACCGAGTACCACGACATGCTGGTGCTCGACGGCCTGCCCATCTATCCCGGCAACAGCGGCGGCCCGGTGCTCGACGCGCAGGGCCGGGTGGTCGGCATCGTGACCCTGGCGAGCAAGTCTCTGCCCGAGGGCTACGCCATCCAGATGAACCGTGTCATCGCCGAGCTGACCACCTTCGCGGCGCGGTGAACGCACCCCGCGGCGCTTCGAGCGGGCCAACTTCGGGTACGGTCATGGGGCTGTGAACGACTACGACATCGCCATCATCGGCGCCGGACCGGCCGGCCTCACCGCGGCGCTCTACGCCGGCCGCAGCAAGATCCGCGCCGTGGTCATCGAGTCCAAGGCCCCCGGTGGGCAGCTTCTCAACACGGAGCTGATCGAGGACTACCCCGGCCTCAAGAGCATCCTCGGTGGGGACCTGGCGGCGGTCATGCTCGCCCAGGCTGAGCACTTCGGCGCCGAGATGGTGTACTCGCCGGTGAACCGCATCCGCGTCGAGGACGACGGCATGAAGGTGGTTGAGACCGATGCCGGCGAGTACCGCGCGCCCGCGGTCATCGTCACCGCCGGGGGCAACCCCCGCAAGCTGGACGTGCCCGGTGAGGAGGAGTTCGCCGGTCGCGGCGTCTCGTACTGCGCGGTCTGTGACGGCGCCTTCTTCGAGGGCCTCGAGCTGGCCGTCATCGGGGGCGGCGACGCCGCCGTCGAGGAGGCGATGTTCCTCACCCGCTACGCGTCCAAGGTCACCCTGATCCACCGCCGCGAGCACTTCCGCGCCCAACCGATCCTCATCGAGGAGGCGCGTGCCCACCCCAAGATCGAGATCCTGGTCAATAGGGTGGTCGAGTCCATCGAGGGCAACCACAAGGTGAGCCATGTTCATCTCCGCGACACGGTCGACGGTCAGACCTCGCGGCTCGACGTCGGCGGCGTGTTCATCTTCGTGGGCTTCATCCCCAACACTGGGCTCATCGACCACCACGTCGACCACGACGCCGGCGGCTACTACCGCACCGATCCGATGACCATGATGACCAACGTGCCGGGCATCTTCGCCGCAGGGGATGTGCGTGCCCAGCTCACCCGTCAGATCACCACCGCAGTCGGCGACGCCACCACCGCCACGATTGCGGCCAGCAAGTGGGTCGAGGAGCGCGCTCGCGGCAACGAGGGCAGTGCGCTGCAGGTGCTCGAGGCCGCGTCGGCGGACGGCGGCTGGGTGGCGTGAGCATCGTCACACGCCACGGTGACGGAGGCGAGACGAGCCTCCTCTACGGCGGACGCGTCGCCAAGGACGACCTCCACACCGAGGCGTACGGCGCCCTCGACGAGGCCATCAGTGCGCTGGGGCTGGCCCGCGCTCTCTGCTCCGACGCCGCCCGGGCGCAGCGGATCCTCGACCTCCAGCGCGAGCTCTTCACGGCCGGCGCCGAGCTGGCCACCGCCACCGCGGACCGGGCCAAGCTCGAGAAGCACTTCGCCACGGTGACCCCGGCCATGATCGCGGCTCTCGACACCGAGATCGCCGGGCTCGAGGCCCGGGTGGCGCTGCCCAAGGGCTTCGTGATCCCGGGCGGTGACCCCGTGGCCGCGGCCCTCGACCTGGGCCGGTCCATCGTGCGCCGCGCCGAGCGCCGCGCCGTCGCCCTACGCCGTGCGGGAGGGCTTGGCAACGCCGAGGTGCTGCGCTACCTGAACCGCTGCTCGGACCTCCTTTTCATGCTGGCCCGCGAGGCGGAGGGCGACGAACTCGTCGCCAAGTGAGCCCTCTCGCCGCGGCTCACTGCGCGGGCAGAGGGGCTGACCCCGGCTCGTCCGCGGGCGCCACGCTCAACACCGGCGCGCGCCCAGGGCCGGCGCCCGTCTCGGTCGGCGACCAGGCGCCCGGAGGCAGCTGGGTCTGCACGCGGAAGCCGTCGGGGTCACGCAGCACTCGCACCGGCGTGGCGTAGTGCGGGTGCCCGCTAACCGGCTCGCTGAGCGCCAGGCTCCAGGTGCCCCCGCCGTCGATCGCGAGCGCCTCGGCCGCGACCCAGCCGCGGGCGTTCACCGCCATCTCAGCGAGCGTTCCGGTCATCAGGCGCAGGGGCATGCGGGCGGCCGCGGCATGACCGGCCTCGTCGCCCTGCCGTTCGCCGACCCACAGCTTCGCCACCCTCAATCCATTGCTCTCGGCGATCTCGGAGATCGGCCAGCGTGCTGACGGCTGCGGCGGCATGAACACGTGGTGGCCGTCGCCTCGGCGCTCCACGCGGATGACGTTCTGGGCGGTGGGGAAGGCGCTGCCAGCCGTCCCCGGGCGGAGCGCCGCCGCCCGATCGGGGCCCACCAGCACGGCGTCGGCCGGGACCCAGGCGGATTCGCCCACCGCCAGTTCGGCGAGGGTCGTCGCGGCCGCCGCGGCGTCGCGGTGGGACGACGTTCGCATCCGCACCGCGGCGGACAGCGACGTTCGTGGTGCCTGGGCTGCGTGCCTCGGGCGCGTCTTCAGCGCCGCGTAGCTGTCGGTCAGCCGCCGGAAGGTGGACAGCGCCTGGGCATCCCCGGGATTGCGGTCGGGGTGGTGGATCTTGGCCAGCCGGCGATATGCGTCCCGAATCTCGTCGTCGCCGGCGCTGGGACGGAGTCCCAGCAC
>NZ_JAEKNS010000037.1:0-83061 GCF_016464765.1 Candidatus Aeolococcus gillhamiae
CGATGCGCTCGCGACGCTGCTGACCGCGCGGGGGGCTGAGGTCATTCGGGTCGAGACGGACACGCTCCGTGTCACCGGTGTCACCACTGATGCGGTCGGCGACCTTGCACGCGCGCACGGCTTCACGGTGCAGGAGCTGTCGGCGCAGCAGGTATCGCTGGAGCAGGCTTACATGGAGCTCACCAAGGACTCCGTCGACTACCGCCAAGCCGAGGACGCGTACGTCGCGGCCGCGAAGGGAGGCCCGTCATGAATGCCATCGCGACTCCGCGCGCGTCGTACAGGCCGCTGTCGGGCTTCGCCAATATTCTCCGCTCGGAGTTCTGCAAGCTCCGCTCGGTCCGCTCCACGTACTGGACGCTCTTCGCCGCGGTGGCGTTCAACGTCGGACTGGCGGGGCTCGAAGCGATCATCCTTCCCGGGCATCTCAGCGCCCATGACAAGGCGACACTCGACGCGACCAGGGTCAGCCTCGGCGGCATCCACCTGTCGCAGATCGCCTTCGGGGTGCTGGGTGTGCTGGTCATCACCGGTGAGTACGGCACCGGCATGATCCGCGCCACCCTCAGCGCGGTGCCGCAGCGTCGCCTGGTGCTGGCCGCCAAGGCGCTGGTGTTCACGGTCGTCGGCCTTGTCATCGGGATCGTCGCGAGCTTCGGCGCCTACTTCACGTTTCAGGCGTTCCTCTCCGGCGACAGCCTGCGGTCCTCGATCGGCGAGCCCGGTGTCCTGCGCGCGGTCATTGGAGGCGGCCTCTATATGACGGTGCTCGGGCTCTTCGGACTCGGTCTCGGCGCGATCATCCGAGTCAGCGCGGGCGCGATCGCGGTGCTGTTTGGGGTCCTCTTCGTGCCGCAGATCCTCGTCCAGCTGCTGCCCCAGTCCTGGCAGTCGGCGATCGGACCCTACGTTCCCATGGAGGCGGCCAACCAGATCTTCTCCGCCCATCAGGAGGCGGGCAACCTGGGGGCCTGGGCCGGGTTCGGCGTGTTCTGCGTCTACGCCGTCGTCGCCCTTGTCGCCGGGTTTTTCGTGATCAGTCGCCGCGATGCATAGGAGTCGAGATGAATGACGATTTCGAGAACCAGACGGGGCCGAAGGGCCGGGCGCGCATCCTCGAGCGCCTCGACAAGATGGTGACGTTGGGACGTGTGACCGAGACGGAGGCCGCCCGGCTACGCGCCGCAGCCGATATGGATCAGTTCGACGATGCGGTCCGGAGCATCCGCGTCAGACACGCGGGGGCGAGGCTGGACGCGGCGGTCGAAGGTGGCCAGATGACACAGGAGGAAGCGGACGCCTACCTCGAGCGCCTCGGAAAAGGGGAGCACCCACGGTCCCTTCGGACCCATCTGAGCAAGCTGCACCCGAGATCTCACACCTGAACACGCACCGAGCCGGGACCAACGTGATGGTCAGTGCGAGGGTTTGACGCGGAGCCCTACAGCGACGGCAGCGACCGTCATCACCAGCACGACCACCACCCCGGCGACGACCAGGACCAGCGGGAAGGTCGAACCGGTCTGGGTGGGTGCGCCGGTCGGGTGGGCAGGCGTCCCCGGGGCATCGGCAGGCCGCAAGCCGCTGAGGTTCGCCGAGTAGGGCTGAGTCGCGGTGCAGCTGTTGTCGGTGAAGTGAGCCGGACCGCCTCCGTCAGGCACAAAGAGGTACTGGGCACCAGCAGCATAGGTGCGGTCCACGGAGGTGGCGGCGGCGTTGAGATCCGGGGTGCCAACAACCTCGACGGACCACGGTATCGCGCTGCCCCTCCAGACGTCGTCCACCCGGACCGTGGCCACGCGGTCGCCATTGCTCAGCTCGGTGACGGTGCCGACGAACACCGTCGGTGCCGATCTGATCGCCTCTTGTTCTGAGCCCCCGCTGCTGGCACACGAAGCATCGGCGATGACGGGAACGAGCAGCACCGCCGCCAGCGCAACCAAGGGCCCCAGCGTTGCCAGCAGCCATGACGGCGCGTGCCTGCTGATGGTTGACGAGGGGAGTGGCGCCACCCGCATTGGATTTCCCTCTTTTGCCCGCGCTGGTATCAACAGAGTAGACACTCTGGCGACCTCGTTTACTGACTCGCAGGCCATATCACCATCCGCTTCGTTCCCGGCGCCAACCTCACCCTGTTTGTGGTCTTTGCGGGCAGCCTCGCCGCGTACCTCGCAGTCCTGGATGACGTCGCACGCACGAAGGCGGCAGCGCGCGTAGTCGCGCTGGACCGAAAGTCGTGGGGCGGGTCGGATGGCCCGGATGTCTCGTGGCTTCCGGCTCTGTGCAGGGCCGGCCGTGGAGGCCACGATGAACGGCAGACGATCAAACGTCCAATGGAAGCTCAGGAGGTCAGGACGTGATGTGGGGTTATGGTGGATACGGTTCGATGTGGTGGATGATCGTGGTCCAGGTGCTGATCGCTGCCGTGGTCATCGCCGGCGTCGCTTTCGCCGTGATCGCCCTCGCGCGGCGCACGGACCCAGTGGCGTCGGCCGGCCCCGGCAGCCCTTGCACGATCCTCGAGGGACGCCTGGCGCGCGGCGAGATCGATGAGCAGGAGTTCCAGCGGCGGTCGAGCTTGCTGATGAAGCCGTAGCGCCATCCCGGATGGGCCAGCGGCGAACCGTCGGGCACAGATGACGCTCGGCAGCGATCAACGGGTGGTTGCATCTCCGGGCGGGTCTGCGCAGTCCTCTTCGGCGAACCGCGGGATCGCGGGGCGGCTCCTCGCGGTCAGCGCGGCGCCGCGTGAGCGTCGAAGCTGATACGATACCCTGGGTGGGTATGGTACGAAGAGGACGACCATGAGCGTGTTGGGTGCCATCGGCGGCAGCCTTGAGGAAGCGTTCTTCATGTTCTGGGAGACGCTCTGGGCCCTCATCCTGGGATTTGGTCTCTCTGGCGTCGTGCAGGCATTTGTCTCCCGCGGCCAGATGGAGCGCGTCCTGGGAAGCCCAGGGGTTCGCACCCTCGGCAGGGCCACCTTCTTGGGCATGGTCTCGTCGTCCTGCTCGTATGCGGCAACGGCGATGGCCAAGTCGCTGTTCCAGAAGGGTGCCAACTTCACTGCGGCGATGGTCTTCATGATCGCCTCGACCAACCTGGTCATCGAGCTCGGCATCATCCTCGCGCTGCTGATCGGCTGGCAGTTCACCGCCAGCGAGTTCGTCGGCGGCGTGCTGATGATCGGCCTCTTAGCGCTCGTCTCACGGTTCTTCTTCCCCAAAGCGCTCGTTGAGGCCGCGCGAGAGCGACTGCGGTCGGGCGATTCGGCGCGGAGCGCTCACGTCGAGCACCTCAGAGATGTCAGCGCGCCGGACGATCACGCGGCGGATCGGGTGCCATTTGCGGTGCGGGTGCGGACCCTGGCGGGGTGGTCGGACGCGGCCAGCTACACCATGGCCGACATCACCATGCTGCGTCGCGAGATGGTGATCGGCTTCGGTGTGGCCGGATTCCTCGCCGTGCTGGTCCCGGACGCTGTGTGGGGGTCACGTCTTCATCACCGGCCACGGATTCTGGACGGTGCTCGAGAACGCAATTGTCGGCCCGTTCATCGCGATCATCAGCTTTGTCTGCTCGATCGGCAACGTCCCGCTTGCCGCCGCCTTGTGGAAGGGCGGCATCAGCTTCGGCGGCGTCGTGGCCTTCATCTTTGCCGACCTCATCACACTGCCGCTGCTGGTCATCTATCGCAAGTACTACGGAACCAGGATGATGCTGCGAATCCTCGGGTCCTTCTGGCTGGTCATGTCAGCGGGGGGCCTGCTGGTTGATCTCCTCTTTCAGGCCATCAACGCCGCCCCGACCGCCCGCCCGACGCAGATTGCGCCCGAGCGATTTGCGCTGGACTACACGAGCGTCCTCAACGTCATTTTCCTGATCGCGTTCGGCGGGCTGTACTACCTCCATCGCAACCGTGCCCGGTTCGGCGGCGGCACGGGCTACGCGATCGACCCGGTGTGCGGCATGCAGGTGGAGACGAGCAGCGCTCCCGCCCGCGTCGTCCACGACGGGACCGCGTACTTCTTCTGCTCCGACGGCTGCCACGACCGGTTCGGCAGGCAGCCGGAGCGCTTTGCCGGACCTACATTCAGAGGACCAGAGGGCATGACCGAGGTAGTCACGGATACGACAGCGGTGGCTCTCGACCCGGTGTGCGGCATGTCCGTCAAGATGGCCGACGCTGCGGCACGGAGAACCCGCGACGGCCACGATTTCTACTTCTGCAGCGCCGGATGCGCCGAGCACTTTGACCGCGAACCAGCAGGACGCGCACGTGGCCACATCGCCAGCTAGACGCGCTCCGGCGGGAGCACGTCGGAGCCGACCCAGCCAGACCGTGCCACTGCGAGATCGTGGCGCGTACCAGGCGAGCAAGCAGGATCTGCTGAAGCGCTTCCGACGGCTCGCCGGTCAGGTCAATGGCATCGCCCAGATGGTGGAGGAGGAGCGGTATTGCCCGGAGGTGCTCACCCAGCTCAGCGCTGCCATCGCCGGCCTCGAGAAGATCGGCTTCATCCTGCTCCGCGAGCACGTGCAGCACTGCGTTGCCGACGGGATCGCGGCGGGGGAGGGGGAGGCCTACCTGGACGAGCTCATCGCTACCATCCAGCGCTTTGCGGGTCGATGATGAATTGAAGGCCACTACCTGGTGACAGGCAGTCGCGCCGGGCACCCTCGGGTCCCTTCGTCCGTCATCGAGACGTCCATTGGATGAGCCACTCGCAGCGTCATGCCTTGCAGCAGGCAGACGGTGCGCCCCCGAGCGGCCACGCTGTGGCGAGCGCCGAGATAGAGGGAGATCAAACCGATGAATACCGGTAACCGCACCGCACGGCCGCCCGAGCGCAGTCCATCGCCGTGGCGACTGGGCGGAGGAGCGGTTCGCCTCACGGGGTTGGCGACGCTCGCGTTGTCGGCACGCGCCGCCGTCGGGGTGCTGAAGACGCGAGCCGAACAGCACTGGCAGCCGCCGTCGGGGGTGACTACCTTGGGAACACTCAACGTCCGCCGGCTTGGAGCCAGCGGTCCGCCTGTTGTCCTGTTGCACGGCATGTGCGGTTCCAACCGCTATTGGGGAGCAGGCTTCGACGTCCTCGCCCAACGCTGCCGGCTGATCGCGCCGGACCTGCTGGGCTTCGGACAGTCGCCCAAACCGCTCAACGGCTACAGCGCAGACGATCATGCGGATGCAGTCGCCACGTGCCTGCGCGAGTCGGGAATCGACGAACCTGCCATCGTGGTCGGGCATTCGATGGGCACCCTGGTGGCGCTTGCCCTGCTCGATCGGCATCCTCGCCTGGTGGACCGCGTCATCGCCATCGCTCCACCTGTCTACAAGTCCCGGGCCGATGCCAAACGTCACGTCAGCGCGATGAGCACCTTGATTCGTGTCATGGCCTTCGACCCGCCGGCGCAGTTCTTTTGCAGCGTGATGTGCGCCCACCGCAAGCTGGCCAGGTGGTTTGCACCGATGCTGCGTCCCGACGTCCCCGCCACGATTGCCCGCGACGCCGTCGACCACCGGTGGTGGTCGTATGTGAAGAGCATGGAGGGCCTCATCCTGGCAGCGGAGTCGCCGCAATGGGCCCGCGACGCAGTCAGGCCGGTGGACCTGGTGGCGGCTCTCGACGACGCTGTCCCGGACGTGGTGCTTCTCAACGAGCTTCGTGAGGCGAACCCGCTGGTGTCGCTCACACTCCTCGCCGAGGGTGGGCATGACCTGCCGTTGCGTCGCACCCAACTGTGCCTTGAGCTCATCCAGCAACGCGTCGACGAGCGCCTCGCCGTCCCGCCGGGCGCGGCGAGGGTGCCGCTGACGTTGTGGCCCCCGCATCACGGTGAACACACGGCACACGATGGGCCGGCTCTCCAACCACTGGGTGCACGATGATGCGCTCCGCGCCGCGTCAGGCCGGAGACCGCAGCAGCTTTCAGGACGTGCCGCGATGAGCAGTTTCCCCTCCGTCATCCTTCTGGCAACGGACGGATCCGCAGACGCCGCGCCGGCAGGCCGCGCCGCCGCGGACCTCTCCGGGCGGGTCAAAGGTCGTCGCGTCTAGCCTTCCGGACCTTTCCGGTGCGCGCGCACTTGACTGCCGCGCGTGGGTCCTTCGAATTGGGCCCTTGCGTCTGATCCGCCGGGTCAAATGCAGGTGTTGTAGTACGTGATGACCACGTTCATGGCGGGAGAAGCCGCTGCCCGGCGCCTCGTGCCGCGCGCCTCGGCTCGCGGCCCCTAACACAACTTCCTGCAGGTAGTGCGTCTGGGAATCCCTAGATACATACTCTCGGGCAAGTTTCACGCGGTCGGCCGTCGACCGAAGCCGGGCCATTCCGTATTCAAATCACGGACTGGAGCGGGAGACGAGGCTCGAACTCGCGACCCTTACCTTGGCAAGGTACCGTTCTAATTCTGTATTCGGGAGGGGCTGAAATTGGCTTCTAAACGACTACTTGCCCCCAATTTCCACGGGGGTCCACTCCGGCCCGGCGGCGTTCCAATCTGACCGCACCGCGTTCCCAGTGGGGGCAAGTTGGCGCAATCGGCAGGACAACTCGATGATCCGCCTCGCGCAAGCCTCCGTCACGTCGCGCGGGGTGACGCGCGGGCAGCCACCAACGAACACCGCCGTCGCCTGGGGAGCGATGGCAGTCTGGGCCAAGCCGCTCCAAGAAGACGCCCTTGTCCCGGATTGACTACTAACTGTGGTCGTCATATCGCGGATTGGATGACCCGAACCTCGACCGCGACGCTGTTCGGCTCGGAGACGCTCGGCAGCGTGCTCGCCTCCCTGCTGGCCGCGCCGACCCGCCCACTCGCCCGCGCAGACCTCGTCCGCGGAGCCGCCTCCCCCTTATCGGCATCGGCGCGGAGCACCTGGTCGCCCCTCCACAACGTTTCGAGTCCGCGTGGCGCGGCGGGGGAGGGGAAGCCGGCGGCGCTCGCGGTCACCGGCGTTTGACTTGGACGCTCTACGTACGTACAATGCCCGTACATGGAAGCTACGGATCGTCTCGAGGTGCGCTTGGCGCCCGATCAGAAGGCAACGCTGACCGCTGCGGCGGGCATCATGCATGTGACCGTGGCTGACCTGGTGCGAGACAGCGCTCTCGAGCGAGCGGGCCAGGTCATCGCCGAACACACGACCACCTTCGTTCCGGTCGCATATTTTGATCAACTGCTGAGAGCCCTCGACCAGCCGGCACCGAGCAACGCGGCGTTGCGCCGAGCGATGCGATCAGCAGCGGACATCGTCGATCGCCGCTGAGTTCACCTCCGAGCAGCTCGCCGCTCGGCAGGACCTGGACGGATTCAGCTGCGGCGAGCCGGAGCTGGACATCTGGCTTACGCAACATGCGCGAGATGCCTCAGCTCGCAACACCGGCCGCACCTTCGTGTGGGTTCGCGGGGACCGAGTCGTTGCCTACTACACGCTCGCGGCACATGCCGTGGCGCCGACCGACGTACCCAGGTCGATTGGGAGGGGCAGTCGGCAACCGATCCCTGCGATCCTCCTCGCACGGCTTGCATTGGACACGAGCCTGCACGGGTCAGGTCGCGGCGCTGCACTCCTTGGTGACGCTCTCGGCAGGGCCGTCGCTGCGGGCGCGCAAGTCGCGGCGCGGCTTGTCGTCGTCGACGCCTTGAACGACAACGCCGAGCGCTTCTACGCCCATTTCGGGTTCCAGCGCACGCCGGTCGCGCGGCGAATGGTCCTGAAGATGAGCACCATCGCTGACGCCCTGTCGTCTTGAACTCCAGTCGGCGTGGCCTAGACGTGCGAGCTGCTCCATTTGGACTCTCGGAAACCTCAGGCATGCTCCGGTAAGACCACTTTGCCGAGAGTAGTGACCTACGAATTCCTGAGTCACTACTTTCCCACCTCTTTCGATCTGCGCGGTGGCGACGGTGCCCGTCGCCGCATCGTCGGCGCCGACGAGCTTCGCCTCGTCGCCTTGAACACATACCTGGGCAGGTAGGTGTCGCAATTCGTATTCGAGAGTCGCTACTCTCCCGAAAACCGACGGCGATCCATGCGCGTCCCACGAGCATCCACGCTGGCCCTGTTGGAAGCACAAGAAACGCGACAGCGGGAGAAGGGGTTCGAACCCTCGACCCTTACCTTGGCAAGGTAGTGGCTCAATTCTGTATTCGGGAGCGGTCGAAAATCGCCTCGAAACGACTACTTACCCCCAACTTCCACGGGGATCCACGCTAGCCCCGCGGAGTTCCCTGGCTAACCATGCGGCGTCCCCACAGGCGTCACATCGGCCGCAATAGGCAGAGCGACTGTCGATAGTCCGACGCGGCGGCCTCCGGCCCGTCAGGCCTGCGAATAGCAGGCGGATCAGCCGGGTACTGCGAGGACCGCATCCGCGCCCGGAGGCGTGCCCAATGCGACGGGCAGCCAGCCGCGGAGCGTCGTGCCCTGTCCGGGAGCGGACTGCAGTTCGACCGCGCCGCCGAGGGCGTCGAGGCGATCGGCCATGTTGGTGATGCCGGCGCCCCGCTTCCTGGTGGCCATGTCGAAGCCGCTGCCGTCGTCGGTGACGCTGATTCGGAGCCGCTCGCCGTCACCATGGAGGCTGATCACGGCGCTGCTGGCCTGTGCGTACTTCTGCACGTTCTGGATGGCCTCGAGGCAGCAGAAGTAGACGGCGGCCTCGATGTCCTGAGGATATCGTTCCACCCCCTCCGCCTCCACGGTGACGAGGACAGTGGCCTTGCGGGCCTGGGACTCGAGCGCCACCACCAAACCCTTGTCCGCGAGCAGGGGCGGGTAGATGCCACGGGCCAGGTCGCGCAGGGTCTCCAGGGCCTCGTCGGCGTCGGCCTTGAGCTGGGTGATGGTGGCCTTGGCCTTCTCGGGGTCGCGGGAGGCGAGCATCTCCACTAGGCCGAGCTTCACCTTGAGCGCCACGAGGTGCTGCTGAGCGCCGTCGTGGAGGTTGCGCTCGAGGCGGCGGCGTTCCTCGTCCTGGGCGGTCACCAGGCGCTGGCGGGAGGCACGCAACTCCTCAAGGCGCGCCTGGAGGTCGTCAGTGAGACCGACGTTCTTCAACACCAACCCCGCCTGGCCGGCGAGGTGGGTCAGCAGGTTCGCCTCGACCGGCGTCAACGATTCCCCCGCGCGCTTGGTGACGCTGAGCGCACCGAGCAGGTCGCCCTGATGACGGACCTCCACGACGCGCCCAGTCCCGTTGATTGGCGGAAGGTTGCCGTTGGTTGCGAGCAGCGTGGCTGCGGGCTCTGTGTCCACCGGCCACGCTGCCGCGTTGCGCCAGGCCGCCTCGCTGCGCAGCCAGACGTCGGCGCGCTGCGCACCCGTGCCCTCGGCGAGGACGCGCGCCATCCGGGGCATGACGTCGTGGGTCGCGTACGACTCGGCAACCCGCTCGGAGAACTGCGAGAGCACCTCGTACGGGGTAGCCCGCCTGCCGTACACGAGCCTGTTGGCGACCCTCTGGACGCGCTCGCGGACGGGCTGAAAGCCCACCGCCACGATCGCGGTGGCCACGATCGAGAGTCCGAGGTTTGGTTTGCCCCCGCCACCGATCAGGGCACCGATGCCCACCGCGATGCCGACGTACACCGCGGTGATGAACACCGCCAGCGAGCCATAGACGAGGGTGCGGCTGATGACGACGTCGATGTCGTAGAGACGGTGCTTGAGGACTGCGACGCCGGCTCCCGCGGGGATTCCGAAGATGCCGAGCAGCGACATGTCTTCGAGCCAGGTGAGCCCATGGCCGGTGACCAGGAACATCGCAATGTCGCTCCCGATGGTTGCGGCGTACACCGCGGCGGCATACATGACCATGCGGATCTGGTGACGCTCCTCGTTGCTGCCACGTCGGTATCGCAGGACCAGCGCGACCACCGCAGCGATGGCGGAGAGGGGGAAGAGGAAGAACGAGGCGGAGAGGCCACTCACGATGTCGAGAGCGAGGCCTGCGGGCCGCAGCGGGTTAACCGCGCCCGGCGCGTTGTACGCCGCGGGGTCAGCGACCAAGGTGTTGGACACGTACGCGAGCAGCATGCCGGCGCCAGCAACGCGCGCCACCCACCGCCATCGCCGTGAGAGCAGCTTGCCTGACGGGAAGAGGAGCCCGACAAAGATGACGGTGAGGCCAATCGACGCAATCCAGAAGTCTTGCTCGATCGCGAGCGTCAGGTTGCCCCCCGGCAGCGCGTGGAGTCGAGCAAATCCGGCGTAGCGCAGCATCAGGTCGTCGAGCAGGTACGACGCGCCGCCGACCGCCAGCAGCCAGCCGATCGGGTTGTGGGGACGGCGAAGGGCCACGAAGCAACCCAGGCCTGCCACAGCGAGCGCTGCCGCGGTGAAAAGCGCGGCCACCAGCGCGGGCGCCGATCCCGCGTAACCGTTGCCGATCGCCTCGTCGCCGGCGGGCACAGCGACCGACGCGATGCCGAGCACCAGGGTCGCGACCGCAAGTGCGCTGACCCGCCGCAGCGGCGCGCGGGTGCTGGTTGTCCCCATCGGGGCCATTCTGCGGTGGCGGCGAAGCGGACGACAAGGGTGCAGGCACCTCTTCGGAACGGGGCAGGCACCTCCGGCCGCGTAACCACCGGCACGCCGATCGCGGCGGTGGACCGGGTCAAGCACGGGACGTTGGCAGGGGTCATGCAACCGCTCGCCGCTCGCCTGCAGCGCACCTCTCGCGAGTGGCGAACCGACGTGGACTCGTGCTGTCCGATGTCCGTCACCCCGGGGACTGCGGTCGGGTCGAACTGCGCGGTGGATGCCCTGGAACATGTGAATCCGCGTACTATATGACCGGCTTTTGAGGGCACGTCAACATCGCCTACTCGGACGGCACTTCGATTTGGACATGACTATGACGCTGACGGCAACATGCTGACGATCAGCGATTCGACCGGCAAGACGGTCTTCCACTACGACCTGCTCAACCGCAATTCCGACAAGGTGCTACCTGAACCGCCCCGGGTTTCATGGAGACTCGGTTTATTGAGTCCCAGCCATCGCAGCTGGGGACTTGATCTTGGGGTGTCGCGCTCCGGGTTGCTCGTGAGAGAACTCGAAGATGCCAATATCGAAGCCGTGTGTCCTTGCCGGGACAAGCGTTTGCGCTCAGAATAAGCCTCGTGGATACAGTTGCACCGTCTGCCGGGTAGGCAACGGATTGCAACCTCCAGAGCGTCGCCCTGATGAAAGGCAACACAAGTGGTACAGAAGCTGCGGTTTGAGGGTCTCACCCTCACCGTCGAAAGCGTGGCGAAGTCCGTTGAGTTCTACGAGGGAGTCCTCGGCCTGACGGTGGTCTACCGTTCTGACGCTGCCTTCGCCCTGATCAAGGTCGACGGGGGCGGCTCTATCGGGCTGCTTTCGATCGACGAGGCACGCAAGGAGGGCGCCGAGGACATGACGCCGGCCCAGCGGCGGGCTATTCACGTCGAGCTGAGCGTCGACGACCTTGATGCCGCCTACCAAGAGTTGTTGGAGCGGGACATGACGTTTCACGCCCCGCCGCATGACGAGCCGTGGGAGCGGGTTATGACCGGATCCGATCCCGACGGCTATTCGGTGGAGATCGCCCAGGGCCGACGCGGCGAGAGCGGCGACATTTGGACCAAGGAATGACGAGCCGGTGAGCACGCTTGTACCTCCTGGGATCCGCCGCCCAACCGACCGCCCCCCTGCTCGGCGAGGCACACTCCCGTGGTCAGGCCAATGACCCCGCGCCAACGACGACAGCATCGAATGGTGCTTGACGCACACCTCTCACAACTCCTCGTGCAGCGCACGGAGCGCTCGTCCAGCCAGGCGTCGCCAAGCGGTTCGGCGACCGCCGTGGGATCTGCCTGCACCAGGGTGACCCGGACGCCGCGGATGCGCGCGCCCACAAGATCTCCGCACACCAGGCGGGATCACAGTGGGTGGCCTCCGCATGCAGTTCTCGTCGACGAGGACGTTAGTGCGCGTCGTCCGGCAGGGTGGCGAACATCCGGCCGCGACACGGCGGTTGCCGCGGGGTGGGCATGACCCGATTTGACGGACAAGATTCGTAGCACGCACCGCCCCGGCCGGGAAGGCGTGCTCCGGTAAGACCACTTTGCCGAGAGTAGTGACTTACGAATTCCTGAGTCACTATTTTCCGGGCCAACGGCGCCGGAGCGGCGGCTTCTTGATGGCAACGCTGCGGTCCCTTCGACAGACCGAGCGCCTCGACAGTAAACACCTACCTGCCCAGGTACGTGTCGCAATCCGTATTCGCGAGTCATTACTCTCCCGAAAACCGACGGCGATCAACGGGAGGCACGCCGGAGCCACACGCGGCTCAACGGCGACCACACGAAACGCGACAGCGGGAGAAGGGGTTCGAACCCTCGACCCTTACCTTGGCAAGGTACTGTTCTTATTCTGCATTCGGGAGCGGCCAAAGTTGGCTTCTAAACGAGTACTTACCCCCAACTTCTACGGAGCTCGACGCTGGCCACGCGGAGATCCACGCTGACCACACCGGCGCGCCCCAGCCGCCGTCAGCGGGTGGTTGGTCGCCATGCTCACGGGAGGAGGGTGCGAGTAAGGGTCTCGCTGAGCCACTGTGCATAGTGCTCGGCTGACCATTCGCGGTTCACTCGGAAAAGGCGATGGACCTCGGGGCTGGTCAGCGTCCAGATGATGGCCGCCGCGTCGTCGGTGGTGACACCGTTTCGAAGGGGACCGTTGGCAGCAACCCAGCTCGCGACGACCTGCTGGTTTCGGTAGCGCTGTTCCCCGAAGCCTTGCCGGAGTGCAGCAATGTCGGCATCGACTGCCGCGGCGCTGCTCATGATGTCGGCGGCGGGTCGGGTACGCTCGATGTTGGCGCTGATCCCCGCAGCAAAGAGGTCGAGCTGCCGGTGTTGATCACGCTCTTGCCGGACGGCCTGGGGACCGGGGCGCGAGAGCATGTCGACCGGTTCGTCGTCTCCGCCTGCGCGAAGGTCCATCAGCGCCTGGAGGATGCCGCGCTTCTTTCCGAAAGCGGCGAACACCGTATCGGCTGCCACCTGGGCCTCTGCGGCGATGTTCTCCACGGTTGCCCCGGCATACCCCTGCTGCGCGAAGCAGCGTTCGGCGGCTTCCAGGATGCGCAGTCGTGTCTGCCGAGCCTGCTCTTGGCGCAACGTGGACTTGTACGACCGGCGTGGCTTGACTGAGGGCATGAATATATCCTACTATCGCACCATTCAATCCAGTAACACTAAGCTGATATAGCTAGGAGCGCGAAATGTACGGTTTCACCCAGGACCTTCCCATCAGCCCGGAGATCTATGCGCGGATACGGGAGGGGTTGGGAGCTGAGACACCTGAGGGCCTGATCGTCCATGTCGTGACCAGGCGCGACGATGGCCTTCGCTATACGGACGTGTGGGAATCGCGAGAACTCTGCGATCGCTTTCTCGAGGAGCGCGTTCATCCACTTCTCGAGCGGGCCTTGGCGCCCGAGAGCGGTCAGCTGCCACCGGAGCCGCCTCGTTGCGACGTTGATGTCGTCGACGTGTGGCGTGGCCGCTAGGAAGGGTTGAGGGAAAACCGTGCCTGTTGGTTTCCGCCTCCTGTACCGGCTCGGCATCACCCCGTGGGAACATGAGACACCGACCCAGGTGAAGGAAGCGGCCGTCAGCGCAGCGGCGTCGCCGGGCCGCGCCCTCGACGTTGGTTGCGGGACCGGCCGCGACGCAGTGTTCCTTGCCGAGAATGGCTGGACGGTGACAGGAGTCGATGCGGTACCGCGGGCACTGGACACCGCACGTCGGCGTAGTCAGGCTGCCAACGTGGAGGTGCGTTGGGTGGCTGGCGACGTCACGCACATGCAGCAGCTCGACATCGGCGATGGCCATGATCTGGTGCTGGACCTGGGCTGTTTCCACGGACTCAGCGATCATGGGCGGGTGCTCTGCGCGAACGGGATCACCTCGGTGGCGGCGCCCGGCGCACTCCTATTGATGATGGCGTTCCAACCCGGCCGGCGCGGTCCGCTGCCGCGGGGCATCAGCGAGCAGGAGCTTGCTAATCACTTCGGGTCCGCCTGGACGCTCCAATCAGCAACGGTGGACGAGGGGATGAAACTCCCCGGGCCCCTGCGCAACGCCAAACCGACCTGGTACACGTTGCGAAAGCAGGCTGCGTGAGGAAGCGCGGCGGTGCGGGCGACCGCGATGCAGACTGATCACAAACGAGTCCCACAGAACCACAAGCTGAGGGTGGAGCGGGAGACCGGGCTCGAACCGGCGACCCGTAGTTGGCGAGATCCGTGTCCCGCGTGCGTCGCAGGCGGAAGCCGATCTGTTCGACGCTGGCATCGAGAATGCCATGATGCAGATGGGTGGACCGCCCGCCGGACTGATGGTCCACTTCGCTCGTGCCGACGGCGACGGCTTCATGCTGTGCAATGTGTGGCGGACCGAAGACGACATGCGTTCGTTCTACGACGCGGTCGTGCTGCCTAGACTCGCAGAAGCCGGTCTCGCGGCGGAGGATCCGAGCGTCTCGACGATGTGGGGATTCGCCAGGCCGTAGGCAGCAAGTCTGATTCACGAGGCTTGGCACTGGGGCGACGGGGCTCGGCACTGGGCGTCGTCGCCCTCTGCAGGGCTGGACCCTGGGCACGACAGAAGCCCGGAGCCTGATGCCCGTCCGCGGGCGGCGGCTGAGGGCCTGACTGTTCACCAACTGAGTTCAGCTGGATGCGTCCGATCGGCCGGGTCAAATGCGGGTGTTGTAGTACGTGATGACCATCCTCATGGCGGGTGATGCCACCGCCCGGCGCCTCGCGCTGCGTGCCTCGGCTCGCGGGCCCTGACACCACTTTCTGCAGGTAGTGCGTTTAGGAATCCCTAGGCACATACCTTCGGCAAGTTTTGCGCGGTCGATGTTCGACCGAAGCCGGGCCATTCCGTATTCAAATCGCGGAATGGAGCGGGAGACCGGGCTCGAACCGGCGACCCTTACCTTGGCAAGGTAGCGGCTCAATTTCGTATTCGGGAGACGGGGAAAGTGGCCCTTAGACGACTACTTACCCCCAATTTCCACGGGGCTCCACGCTGGCCCGGTGGCGGTCCAATCTGATCACACCGCGTTCCTACGGGGAGCAAATCAGTGCAATCGGTTCGACACTTCTCGAAAAAACGGCCGGCGGGTCCTGCTCCATCGCCGGCGGTGCCGTCGCCCCGCTGCTCTGGGCGCGGATCAAGCGAGCCGCTAAGACTCCGCGATCACTCGATTAGCGATCTGCTGTCGGCGGGGCGGCCGCTGGAACCGTGCCCACCGCCGCCGTCGTGGGAGGCGGTTGCGCGACAGGCTCACGCAGGCGACGCAGCTCCTCGTGCTCAGACAGCTGCTGGAGGCGGCGGTGTCGCCAGGCGACGCCTGCCAGGGCGCTGAAACCAGGCTGGCGAGGACGGTCACCAGCAGGACCACGATCAGCGGCGTGCGGAGGTCCCAGCCGAGGTATTTCAACTCGACGGACTGCCCGTTCTGGATGATGCCGATGAGGATGGCAACAGCGAGGATGAGGGCGACGAAGAGGCTCCAGTAGAGGCCTGTGCCGCGGAACTCACGCCGAGCGCCGCTGACCGGGGAAGGCGTCGCCATCTGCTCCTCCAGCATGCGTCGGTGTCCTGTCATTCTAGTCCCGGCGAGGACTCCTTCCGAAGTCGCCGGCGGTTACCCTGCCGCACGGCTCCGTCGCGCGCAGAACCGTCGAGAGCGCTCAGGGCACGATGCGAACTCTGCCAGAACTTCCTCACCCACAGGGAGTCCGAGGTGGTCACCTTTGCCATGGTTTGCTCGACAACCTGGCGCCAACGTCGGGACACAGCTACCCGAACTGTCTCGCCGGCCTGTGCCGCGGTCGTGGGCGCTGCTTAAGGGTGGTTGGGAGATGCTGGCCTGCGCCAGGCCGGCGACGCCCGAGCATCCGCGATGCACACTTGGCGTCGTGGCTACCGTCGACCCCGATGACGATGGTATCGAGCGGTATGTCGTGCGCCGCTATGCCCACGATGTCCGGCGTCGCGAGCGTTGCCACCAGGTCGTTGCTGCCTTCGACAACGAGCGGGAGTTCCGAAGGCTGCTCCGAGAGCTCAATAGCGGCCTGAACCGTCGGCGTGCCGAAGGTCATCCTGTTGACAGTCGTGAGCATTACACCGGCGTTGTCCTCGAACCCGGGTACCGTCGCCGGCAGCAGGATGGCCGCTTGGTGCGCGCAGCGATTCGGCACGGGGTACTCATCTCGGAGGACCTGCTCGAGCGCCTCGACTTGCCTAAGAACATGGGGTTGCTGCGGATGGTCGGGGACCCCAGCTGGAAATTGGACACGCTCAATCTATGGTGGCGCCGCCGGGAGCGGTTCAAGGGATCGTCGGACCCTGGCCTGGGCTACGACGCTCGTGTCGGGCGACGTCGTCCGCATAGGTCGGTCGAGGACTAGCGAAGGGCGTAGGCGACCTCCGGAACGGCGGCTCGCCGCGCTTCGGGACTGCCCCTCCTTATCGTTCTTGCGACCCGTCTGAGGGGCAGCGTAGGGCGGAACGACGGGTCCTGGCATATAGCCGCGACCCTGCGCTTGACGACCGTAGAAACGGTGGTGCTCGTGGTTGCTTTGGCTCTCCTCGCACTGTTCGCCGTCCACCTTGTGGCGGACGGCCTTGCCTGCGCCCGTGGCGTGCTGCGGGCCTGCTGACAACAATGTCCGATCGGTAGGATCGTCTCACCGTGCCGGGCTATGATGTTGGGAGTGAGCCCGGATGCTCCTGGAAGGACGGCATTGGCCCGCGTTGACGGTGCGCGGAGCCGTTACTCGTGGACAGGTGTCGATCGACCATGACGATTACATCGGACCTTGGCACAGGATCGAGCTTTGCAGCATCCGACGTTTTGATCTTTCGTATGTCTCCGACTGGCTTGAGCCTGGTCGGCGGTAGGGGTCGGCGTGCTGGATGGAGCGGCATCGTTGACCTGTCGCTTGATGGCGAGCCGCTTGCCGTGAGCGTCCAGGGTTCCAGTCGGCCCGCCAGAGTTGGCGGCGGCAGTGAGCCAGTCCGCGTCATCGGACCCTACTGGGCGAAGCACGCGGTGCTGGTTCCCGTGGGAGGTGAACACCTCGTGGTGTTTGGCGCTGACGAGCCGCTGCCTGACCCTGACGCGACCCTGGTCCCGGCCGCCGCTCACCTCGTCGCCGACCTCCACCAACTCTCTCCTGCGAAGTTGCTCGCCGACGAGTTGGAGGTCGTGCACGCCATCCGCGATCTCATGCAGTACCGTCCCGAACGAGTCGCTGACACCGCGCGGCATATCGCGGGCAAGGCGGCCGAACCGCTGTCGTGTGAGGTCGGGGCGGTGCTCGTCCGGTATGGCGCCGAGGTCGTCGCAGAAGTCGTGACGCGCGACTGGCCGGCACGCCTGGACCCTGACGCGATCCGGCAGACGCTCCTCGACCTCTTCGACAGAACAGCGCAGGGTACCGTCCTGGAGATCGAAATCGAAGCCGCCGCCGGCGACGCCCTCGGACGAGAGCAAGGGCTGGTCGCGCGTCTTGCTTTGCCGATTGGGCGGCCGGTACGCTTCGGAGTGCTCGTGGTGGCGCACGCGGCCACCCAAGCACGAGGGTTCACGAACCTCTGTCAACGCATGGGACACTCGTTGGCAGACGTCGCCGAGTCACTCCTGGTGCAGGCAATCTCGCGCGAGGAGTTGGCCGCGGACCGCGATCGCTACGCGCGCGAGGCGCGGATCGATCCACTGACCGGACTTGATAACCGGGCCGGCTGGGAGAGCCAAGTGGCCAGCGAAGAAGCGCGGCGTCACCGGTACCCGCGTCCGGTGACGGTTGTCAGCGCGGACCTCGACAACCTCAAAGCTGTCAACGATCGCTTCGGGCACGAGGCCGGGGATCGTTTGATTTGCGCTGCGGCGGACCTTCTGCGCCAACAGGCGCGCGCCGCTGATCGCATCGCGCGCGTCGGGGGTGATGAGTTTTTGATCCTCATGCCTGAAACGGACACAGATGGCGCCAGCCGGTACCTTGCTCGCGTGCGAGCAGCCATGCGTCGCATCCGGCTGACGGACGACGCAGAACTCAGGTTATCTCTTGGCGCCGCTACGGCGAGGGAAGGCGAGACTTTGGTTTCGACGCTTGGGCGCGCTGACGCCGCAATGTACGGTGCCAAGAGGCGCCGTGGTCGCGGACCGCCCCGGCCGACCCGAGGCTAACGTTCGGCGGTTCTCGCGCAGAGCGCGTTCATGCTCCACCGGTGATGGTTGTCGGCATTGGATGTGGCCACCGTTGTCGTTTGGGACCTGGCGGCATGTTGGACGGGTTGCCGTCCGCGCGTCGAGCTGCGCTCGGGACGTCCGGGGCCATTCTCTCGTTTGTAATCCGGCGTGCGGGCCAGGCCTCCAGGTCGGTTGGCGCTCAGGAGTGTCCATGGCCGCCGTGCGCTGGCCACAACGCCGTCAACGCCTCGGCAGACTCCCGCTGAGTGTCCAGCAGCCGGAGCAGCCGCGACGAGTACGGTCTACCAGTGCGCTCTGAGGTTGCTGGCATCGATAGGCGCAAGCGCCAATGCGCACCAGCTACGCCTCCTCGGCAGGCCGAGGCGGTACCTACAGCAGCTTGTAGCTAAATGCCGGAGAGTGTAGAGCGGGAATCAGCGTGAGGCAGACGACCACGATTCCAATGATCAACGTGATCACCATTGCCCTTACGGCGGCTTGCCGCCAGGTCCGCGCCGGCTGAAACGCAACCCTCCCCACCGGGAGTGCCCATCGCCATGGATGGAGGGCTGCTGCGCCTTCTTCTCTGTCCACGAGTACTGTTTACCACCGCGGCACCCGGGTATCAAGGATCGCGAACCCCCGAGGGAAAGACACGGCTCGGCCGTGCCCGCGACCTTGCCGAGGCCGCTCTTGATCGCCTGCGGGTATGAGCGCAGTAAGGACACCAGCGCCGTGTCCTGCGTGCGCGCACCCGATGTGCGGCGGACCACAATGGACGCGTCGCCCAACCGCATCCAGGAGCACGATGGCTCAGCGACCCGAACCACGCTTCGAAGCCCTGACGCGGCTAGCGGAGCGGCTACTGCATCACCCGTATCCGCAGGGCCCGACCCATGTTGAGGTCGGCGTTGAGAGCCTGCCGCGTGGCGTCGCGGACATTCCGCTTCCCGGGGCGGCGCGCCTGCTGGGGAGCGTCCTGCACTCGCGGGGACCGCGGCCAATCGCGATGGAGGCTGTGTTCGACGATGATCGCTCACCAGACGACGTCATGGTCAGCTATACGGCCGAGGTGAAGTCGCTTGGCTGGCGGGACTTCGAAGCCGGCGGCCCCATGCGGGGTGGTTTCGTCTCCAGCGAGTGGGGGAGCGGCGGCTCGTTCCGGCGGCCCGATGGCGATGGACCAGTGCTCATGATTTCCGCGGTGAGCACGCCAACAGGCCCGACCGATGTCCGCCTCCGGCTCGACTGGCAGCTCGCGCGCCGCATGCCCGCGGGCGCTCCGGGCGGTCCTCCCGGCATGGACAAGCTGCCCCCGCTGCACCCACCTGCGGGGGTCAGCCTGCTCGATCAGAACGTCAGCGGCAGCGACCGCGTGTGGTCGGCGGCCGCGACAGTCCGCACCGACCAAACCGTCGCCGAGCTCGAGGCTCACTTTGCCGCCCAACTG
Source organism: Candidatus Aeolococcus gillhamiae (assembly GCF_016464765.1). Lineage (NCBI taxonomy): Bacteria > Bacillati > Candidatus Dormiibacterota > Candidatus Dormibacteria > Candidatus Aeolococcales > Candidatus Aeolococcaceae > Candidatus Aeolococcus > Candidatus Aeolococcus gillhamiae. The sequence goes on from NZ_JAEKNS010000037.1 coordinate 19,702, forward strand.
CTCCGCGAGCATTGGACGCGCGTTGGCGGCGCGGATCAGGCAGGGGTCAGCTGGAGCACCTGGCAGTTGCCCGGTGACGATTCGTGGAGGGGGTTGCTCGCGGTGTTGGGGGTGTTCGGCCCGGCCGAGCGGTACCTCACGCTGCGGATCGACCTCGAGGACACCGACGAGCTTCCGGTCAGCCTCTCCGGTCCGTAGCACCGTGTTCCAAGTGGTTAGACCGATTGTTCCACCATCCCCTATGGCCGGGACCTGCTCTTGTACTCTCGGAGGGGTGCTCAACGCCATCCCAGATCGCCACAAACCCTTGTACAGCAATGCGTTGGCACCGCACGTTATGTGTCCTCGTCTGGTACGGCGGCAAGCGCAACCGGCTCACCGGTCACCACCACGGCAGGCCGAGCGCCGCGCGTCACCATCGCTAGGCCGGCGATCACCACACCGGCGCCGATGATCTCCAACACCGACGGATTCTCGTGCACGAAGATCGCCGCCGCCGCCAGCCCCACCACCGGCACGAAAAGCGCGAACGGTGACACCGTAGACGCCGGGTATCGGCGCAACAGGTACGCCCACGCCGCGTAACCGAATCCCGTCGACAGGTACGCGACGTAGAACAGCGCCAGCACGGCCGACCATGTCAACGAACGCCCGGCCGTCGCGATCCGCGCCGGTCCCTCGGCGGCCAGCGAGAGCAACAGCAGAGGAATTGGCGGCACCACGCTGGTCCACACCAAGAACGCAACGGCATCCGAAGGCCGCGCCACGCGTGTGATCACGTTGCCGATTCCCCACGCCGCCGACCCCGCCACTACGAGCGCGAGCGCTCCGAGCGGTACGACGGCGCCGGTGCGCGTGGCGGCGATCACCGCCACCCCGGCGAGCGCGATGAGCGCGCCGACCAGCTGGCGCTGATGCGGCCGCTCCCCCAGCGCCGCTGCGGCGATAACGATCGTGAACACGACCTGCAGCTGCACCACCAGCGAGGCGAGCCCCGGGGGCATACCCAGCGACAGCCCCACGAACAACAGGCCGAACTGCAGCGCGCCCGAGAACGCTCCGACGCCGATGACATACCGCGCCGGGACGCGCGGGCGCTTCACCAGGAGGATGGCCGGGAACAGCACCACCACGAAGCGCATGGCCACGAAGAACAGGGGCGGGAACACCTTGAGGCCCTCGTCGATGATGACGAAGTTCAGACCCCACACCACCATCACCGCGATTGCCAGGGCGAAGTGACGGCGGCTCATCCGTCGCCAGTATCGCGCGACCGCGGGCAGCGACGCGCCGACCCGCGCCGTCCACGGTTCGCTGGAAGCAGAGAACGAGTTCCTCATCGAGGACGGCGGCGACGCGCTGCAACGTGGCTAGCCTGGGAGTAACAGTCCCCCGCCCGAGACGCGAGATGTTCGTATGGGACGTCCCCACGGCGATGGCGACCTGTTCCTGGGTCATTCCCACTTCGAACCGCCGCTCGCGCAGGAGAGCCGCCACGGGGCTGATCTTGCGCAGGGCGCGGATGCGGGCGTACTCGTCGCGTGCTTCGCGGTAGGGCTGGCTCCGCCGCGCGCGGCCCTGCGCGGCGGTGGTTGCGTCCTGCCCGATGGGCCTTCGATTCGTCGTCTTCATCAGTCAGTCACGGTATCAGCATTGACAACTTCGGACCAAGGCCGACGGGAGCGCGTGCCGGATTTCGGTTAGTTGATCTGTCCCCGCCGGGGGGCGCCGCACGGCGGCGTTTTTAGGTACCGAGGCCGCGACCGACGTTGGAAAAGACGTGCTTGTGTCGCGGGCAACGCTCGGTCTTGGCGATGTCTCGGCCGCCCCACCGCTCTTGGCGGGCGGCTCTCGCCTCCGCATGTGCTCCGGCGAGCTGATTCCGAAACCGGGCAGTAACGGCCATGGTGGACCGGAACTAGTTTGACGCGTTTCGGCGGGGGCCCGAGTGGCCACGAGGACGGGGTTCACCCATTAGTTTTACTGAGTGTCGCGATGTCAAGGTTGAATTCAAATTTGGCGGAGAGGGTGGGATTCGAACCCACGGAGGCTATTAACCTCACCGCTTTTCGAGAGCGACGACCGGCGCGATGCGGGGTGTCGCCAGGGGATACTGGAGGCCGTTCTGAGTACGGATCGGGGAGCCGTCGTGCTGTCGTGGGGTGCTCAGTGTCGAACAAAGCCGCCGCGTTTGGGGCCCAATTGGCCACCGTAGCGGCCATGGTTGGCGATAACTAGCCTCGGCCGTGGCGGACCGGGAGCCGCGGGAAGACCAGGCAGCGCAGGTTCTACGACGCAGCGAGTTCTCGCATCGGGCGGAGGCCATCCGGCCTTGCTCACTGACGTGTTGATGATGGACGACGGTCAGATCATCGAGGAAGGAACGCCGACGCGCCTGTTCTCGGCGCCTCAGAACGAGCGCACTCAGGCATTCCTCTCCAAGTCCTGTGAGCGCGACAGCCCGCACCCCCGGCCCGCCCGTCGCAATCATCTCAACGGAGGAGCAGCTGTACAGCGCCGCCGTCCCTCTCCTGGCCGGCTGGCATTGGTACAAAGGTCGATCCTTTACGTCATACTGCCGCGATGCTGGAAGCCGCCGACAGCTGGGCACTCGTTGACGCTCACATCGAGGATCAATCGGAGACCTCGTTCGGGTTCCTCGCCGATCTGGTTCGGGCCCCGAGCACACTCGGGTACGAGGCCGCAGCACAGGAGCTCGTAGCGGGTGAGCTCGAGCGGCTTGGGTTCGCCATCGAGAGGCAGCCCATTCCCGACGACATCCGAGACCACGTGGCAGCGGGCGTGCCTCCCGCGTCTTATGAGGGCCGGTACAACGTCGTCGGGCGTCGACGCGGCGGCAACGGGACGTCGCTCTTGCTCCATGGCCACATCGACGTTGTTCCCGCTGACGAGCTCACGTGGAGTGTTGATCCGTGGATCCCAACGCGAGAGGATGGCTGGCTGGTTGGCCGCGGCGCGGGCGACATGAAGTCCGGCTTCGCGATAGCCGCCCTAGCTTTGGCGGCGCTTGACGCGCGCCGACCCGACTGGCTGCGGGGTGAGCTTGTCTTCCTTTCCGCGATCGAGGAGGAGGCGACTGGCAATGGGACGCTGGCGGCGGGGCTGGCAGGTGTCCTTGCGGATGCCGCGGTCCTCCTGGAACCGACCGATCTGCGCCTGCTTTTGGCCGGCGTCGGCATCGTCTGGGTGGACATCGACATCAGGGGCTCGTCCGCCCATGCGGAATCAGCGGACTCGGCGGTAAACCCGATCATAGCCGCCTTGCCGATCATCGCCGCCCTGCGCGATTTCGAAGGTCAGCTCAATACTCGAGAGCGCAGCGACGGGCCTTTCGCCGAGTTAGCACATCCATACAACCTCAACATCGGCACATTTCACTCTGGCGACTGGCCGTCGAGTGTGCCTGCCCAAGCAAAGCTCGGCGTGCGCGTCGGCTTCCCCCGAGAGTGGACTGCGGTCGAGGCGTTCGATCGCCTTCGAGCAGTCGTTGACGATGCCGTCGAAGGCGACCCGTGGCTAGCCGCACACCCGCCCTCGATGCGGATGAGCGGATTTCGCGCGCAGGGATACGCGCTCGACGCCGACCACGACCTAGTCATGGCGTTCGCGGCAGCGCATCGGGCTGCACATGGGTTGGAACCAGCGCGGGTGGCGATGGGCAGTACCACGGACGCCCGCTTCTATCTCAATCAATTTGGAGTCCCTGCGCTCGCCTATGGGGCAAGAAGTCGCAACATCCACGGCACCGACGAGGCCGTCGAGTTGGCCAGCATCGTGCAGGCGGCGCGGACCCTCGCGCGATTCCTGGCCGGTCACTTTGTCGACGGCGGTTGGCGCGGGCAGCCGCAGATCGCATGAACGGAGTTGCCCTCGAGGCAGCCGTCGCTCGCGGGCTACGCCGCACGGAGCAGCCTCTATACCGCGCGCTGCAACCGTTGCCGATCCGCAACGCGGGGGAGCGCATCTTCGAACGGTTCGTCACGGCCATCGCTCTGGGCGAATTCGTGCTGGCTCAGCGCTTGCCCTCGGAACGAGAGTTAGCGATGGCGCTCGAGGTCAGCCGCAGCACCGTGAGAGAAGCGCTGAGCCGGCTTGCTGCAGGAGGTTACATTCGCATCCAACGCGGCAGCACCGGCGGCGCCTTTGTCGTAGCGGACTGGGGACCCGAGTCCGAGGAGATGATCCGCCGCACGCTGCTGTCCCAGTGGGATGCTATCGAAAGCCTCCTGGACTTTCGCTCCCTTGTCGAGCAGCAGGTCGCGCGTACAGCTGCGGACCGACGCACCCGAGCGGACGCGCGCAGCATCAAGCGCGCACTGCGCGACTACGACGTTGCTGGCACTGACCGCGACCTGTCACGGGTCGCGGACCTTGCTTTGCACCAGGCCATCGCGTGCGCCACGCAAAACCCACATCTCCCTGAGCTCAGCCTGAAGTTGCGGCGAGAGGTGAGCCTGGGCTTCGGCGCCGAGGCATATTCCACTGCGCTCCGCGAGCGCGCGCTTCGTCAGCATCCCTTGCTGGCGGAGGCCGTGCTGGAAGGCCGCGGCGACGACGCGGCGAGATTGGCGGCGGAGCATTTCTCACTCACTGCGGAGCGACTACGCGGACTCCATGAGCGGATACAGAAGAAGGGGACAAAGAGATAGTCATGACGACAGCACACGTCAACGGCATCGACATCAACTACCGCCTCGAAGGCGATGGACCTGAGACCATCGTGCTGGTCAACGGGCTCGCCGACGATCTTGAGACCTGGGTATACCAAATCGATGCGTTCGTTGCAGCGGGCTACCGCGTGCTGCGTTTTGACAATCGCGGCATAGGAGAGAGCTCCAAGCCGGTAGGGCCGTACTCCAGTCGGATGTTGGCCGACGACGCCAAGGGGCTCGTTGATTCGCTTGCCCTCACCGACTTCCATCTAATGGGGGTATCGATGGGAGGGATGATCGTCCAGGAGTATGCCCTCGCCTACGCCAACGACCTTCGAACGGTGACATTCGCGTGTACCTACGCCGCGCCCGGGCCCTTCTGCTCGCGCATGTTCAAGCTGTGGGCGGACGCGGCTCCCGTGCTCGGGGTCCCGTTCGTCATGCGAGACGTGACGCTCTGGGCATTCACCGTGCGGTTCTTTGAAGAGCGCGGTGCAGAGCTCGCCGAGTTCGAGACCGCGATGGCCTACATGAACCAGCCCACTCACGCCTACCTCGCCCAGCTTGCTGCGATTCAGAACCACGACACAAGAGACCGGCTCGACCAGATAACAACTCCGACGCTGGTTGTGGCCGGCGAGGAAGACATTCTGATTCCCGTGGCGCTGTCGAAGCGGCTCCACGAAGGAGTTCCCGGTGCGGAGTGGTCAACCACAAAAGGTGGACACGGGTGCATGTGGGAGCACGCCCACGAGTTCAACACCTCATTTCTTCAGTTCGTCGAGCGCCATGGGAGGAACAACTGATGGCCGTCACTCGCGTTGAGGCCGCTGATACCAGCCAAACCCTGCAGCGAGGTCAGCTCGGTCTGCTGGGGGTGATGATGCCCGGTCTCGCTCAGGTCGCCCCGGCGTTCAACCTGTTCTTTACCACGGCGATCATGGTGGGGCTCGCCGGGTCCTCCGTTCCGCTGATCTTCTTGATCAGCATGGTGGGCATGGTCGCGACCGCCAGCAGCCTCGCCCAGTTCGCCGGTGTGTATCCAAGTGCCGGATCCTTCATCACATACATCACCCGAGCGATCGGCATCAAGGTGGCCGTGGCCGTCGGGGTCATCACCTTGCTGGGATACATCATCGCGTTCGCCGGCGTGTATATCTTCGTGGGCAGCTACATCGTCCAGAACGTTTTTGGCAACTCAAGCATCTGGGGGCTCACGCAGATCGTGACCATCCTCTACGGCGCGCTAGTGACCCTACCGGTGATCGTCGGTTTGAAGCTGGGTGTGCGACTCACGGTGGTGCTGTACCTCTTCGAGGTCGTGCTGCTGCTTGCGCTGAGCGTGACGATCCTGGTCAGAGGCGGAGCTTCCGGCCTGTCAGCGGTCCCGTTCCACTGGCCGGGCGGCTCAAGTGACGTGCTCGTCGCCTTCAGTCTCGCCGTGCTTGCCTTCGGTGGATTCGAGGCGGCAGCCCCGCTTGCGGAGGAGACTAGAAACCCACGACGCAACGTGCCCATCGCGGTCGTCGGCGCGGTCGTGATCAGCGGCTTCATCTACGTGCTGGGCTCATATGCCCTGGTGACCGCGTTCGGTGTGGGCAATGCCGGGCAGCTGGCCGGTGACGCCAATCCTTTCCACACTGCGGCGCAGTCATTCCTTCCGGCGCTGGCTCCGCTGATCACGTGGATCTTCCTTTCCAGTGTGACCAGCTCGTTCGTGGCAGCCAACACACAGACATCGCGTGTGATCTTCGCCGGCGCTCGCGGCGGTCTCTGGAGTCATGCCCTCGCCGGCGTCAATCCTCGTTTTCGCACTCCGGCCGCGGCAGCAATGGCCTTTGTGGCGCCGAGCATTCTCATCGGTGTCCTCTCGACGGCAATCACCGATCCCGGCACCGCGTCCGGGTTCCTCGGCACCTACGGCATTCTCGGACTGGTGATCATGTACCTTGTGGCCAACGTAGCTCTCATCGTTGAGTGGGTCAGGTTCCGCCGTCGCGGCGTTCGCAAGAACCCGCTCTTATGGGTGGTGACACCGGTCATCGGCATCCTGGTGCTGGCAATACCGATTTGGGGTGACCTCCGCCCCGGACAACCCAGCCCATTCAGCCTGCTTCCATTACTGACCGTCGGACTGGTAGCGGTCGGCGTGATCTACACGCTCGTTCTCAACGCGGTTCGCCCACGGGCGCTCGAACGTGCTCCGGCGCTGCTGGAGGGCGCCGACAGCCTTGCGACCAACCCACTGGTGGCAACCTGACGGCATGGTGTGAGGTGCAGAGATCGAAGCTCCCCGCGCGCGAGCCCATCCCGACGCTGGCGCGATGCTCGGCGCCGTTACTCATCAGCGCCGGCCAGGAACTCGTTGACAACCGCCATGAAGTGCTCGCGTTTCTCGGCGAAACAGAGGTGTGAGGCGTCCGGAACGATCTCCAGCCTCGACCGGGGGATGCGACGCTGCATGTCGCGCAGATGCTCGGGGCGGCACTCATCGTGCTCGCCGCCGATGAGGAGGGTTGGCACATCGATCTCGCCGAGTCGCTCGGTGACGTCCCAGCGAGCGAGGGTGCCGGTGACGGAGAACTCGCTGGGACCGTTCATGTGGTGGTACACGTCGAGACCCGCGTCCGCGAAGGACCGCTCCAGACCGTCGGGCCACGGGGTGAGGCGGCAGAGGTGCTCACGGTAGAAGCCGAGAATCGCGGCGGCATATTCCGGGCAGTCGGTGGTCCCGCTGGCCTCGTGGCGTCTGATCGTCTCCTGGTCGTCGGCGGACTGCAGGCTCAACAACTGGGCGCATTCGGCACTCCAACGGGGCATACTCGCCGGGCTGCCCGCCAGGGTGAGGCTCTCGAGCTCAGGACGACGGTCGAGAACGTACTGCATCGCCAGCATTCCCCCCCACGAGCTGCCCAGCAGATGCACCCGGGGCAGGTCCAGCGCCTCGCGAACGGTCACCAGCTCCTCCACGAACCGCGCGACCGTCCAGAGCGCCACGTCTCCGGGTCGCTGAGAGCGTCCACAGCCGAGTTGGTCGTAGAAGATGACCTCGCGACGCTCCCCGAGGTCGGTAAGTGGCTCCAGGTAGTGGGAGGTGAAACCGGGGCCGCCGTGAAGACAAAGGAGGGGGACACCACCCTCGCCCACCGACTGGAAATACACATCGCCGCCAGGTACGTGGATGAATCCTTTACGAGCCATCGAAGAACCTCCTGCTCTGTGCTGAGAGCGAACCGTCCTTGGCCTCTGCGTGACCAATTGGGTTACGCTACTTCAAGCTGAGGCCCTTGTAATGTTGCCGTTCGCAGGCGCGCTCAGGTCCCCTTACCCCCATATTCCGCGTGGGTCGATCGCATCGACGAAGCCGCCCGGAGGAGCCTCATGGCGAGCTCGTCCCCAACCCCTGCGCGCTCCACACCGTCCGCGACGCTCCATCGGACCGCCACTGCAGGCCGCCCCGCCTCAGGTTTCGGCCTCAGCCCGGCTCATGAAGTTATTGATGGTGTTCATGCAGGCTTCGCGCTCCTCGTAAAAGGGCATGTGGGCACTGTTCTCGAAGAGGGCGTATTCCGAGCCAGGCACTCGGTCGTGCATCAACTCCATGTGCTCAGGCGTGCACTCGTCGTACCGCCCAGCGACAAACAGGGTGGGGATGGTGATCTCATGGAGGCGATCCATGATGTCCCATTCCTTCAGGTTGCCGGTGACCTTGAAGTCGCTGGGCCCAATCATGGCCATGTAGATCTCCATGCCGACGCCCGCGAACGACTCCTCGAGTCCCATGGGCCAGGGCTGCATGCGACAGATGTAGGTCTGATACCAGATAGCGATGGCGCCCTGGTATTCGGGACAGGCGTAAAGCTCGTTGTCCTCGTGGTAATCGATGGTGTCTTGTACGCTCTGAGGCAACAACCTCTTCAGGCGTGCTGTGTCGTCACCCAGTCTGGGCATGCTGGCGAGGCTGTTCGACACCGTGAGGCTGACCAGATCCGGCTGACGATCAAGGACGTACTGCTGGACCAGCATGCCGCCCCAGGAGTTGCCGAACAGATGGTGACGGGTGAGCCCGAGGTGCTCACGCACGGCATCCACCTCACGCAGTGACCGGTCCATGGTCCACAGCGAGGCGTCATGCGGCGTTTCCGACTTTCCGCATCCCAGCTGATCCCAGAAGATCACCCGCCGGCGATCGGCCAGATCCTCGAGCGGAGTCAGGTAGTTGTGCGTGAAGCCTGGCCCTCCATGCGTCACCAGCAATGGCGGCAGGTCGCCTTCGCCGACGGACTTGTACCAAACCTTCCCTCCGGGGACCTCGATGTTGCCTTCTTCGACTCGCGGCGTGGTGGTCGTCATGGTTTCTCCTTCGGTTGGCCGGTGACCGGGTCCTCCTCGGCCAACCAGCATCGAGCTTGGGCAGAGGGTGACACCGGCAGCAGTGGTGGCTCGGTCTGACATCGGGCGTAGGCGTGGATGCAGCGACCGCGGAACAGGCATCCGTCGTCGGCAAGGAAGCCGCGCTCGGGACGCTGCTGCAGGGACATCCTCGCGCGCGGCGCGGAGTCCAACAGCAATTGACTGTAGGGATGATGCGGTGAGTCGAAGATCTCCTCAGCGCCGGCTTGCTCCATCAGTCGGCCGCGATAGAGAACCATGACCCGGTCGGACACCTGTCGGATCACCGCAAGATCATGCGAGATGAAGATGTAGGTGAGCGAGAATTCCGTGCGTAGATCGCTCAGCAGGTTGAGGATTTGGGCCTGGATGGACACGTCCAGCGCCGAGACCGCTTCGTCGAGGACGATCACCGAGGGCTCGGCCGCCAAGACGCGGGCAATCGCGAGCCGTTGCCGCTGACCACCTGACAGGGACCGCGGTACCGCCGAAGCATACTCGGCGTTAAGTCCCACCGCGTCGAGGAGCTTAGCGCTGCGAGCCGCGCGGCTCGGACGGTCGCGATCAAAGTGGACGCGCTGCACCTCATCGAGGACCCGTCCCACGGATTGCCTCGGGTCCAGGGACGAGTACGGGTCTTGAAAGACCATCTGAATCCGTCGAGCATGCAGCCTTCGATCCGATGACTTGGGCCGCTCCGGCAGGCGCTCGCCTTTGACCCAGATGCTGCCGGCACTGGGCGGCTCCAGCCCGACCAACATGCGGGCAAGCGTGGACTTCCCAGAACCGGACTCGCCGGCGATCCCCAGGCATTCCGCCTGTTCAACCGCCAGCGACACGTCCCGCACCGCATGGACGTCGCGCCGCGAACCGGACCTTCTGCGCGCATGCCGAAATGTCTTTGAGAGCCCCTCGACACGCACCGCGTAGTCCTTTACTTCAGTCATGGTGGGCGGCTACACCTTCTCTCATCTGCTCGCGTAGGTCGGCCGCCCGGATGCACTCCGTCAACACATCCGGCCCGAGCGGGAACAGTGACGGTTTCATCTCGGCGCATTCACTGATCGCGTAGGTGCAGCGCTGCCGGAAGGGGCATCCCGCGGTGACCTCCAATGCGGAGGCGGGGCGGCCGGGAACCACCTGAAGACGCTCCATCTTGCGGTCAACGCGCGGCCGTGCCGCCACCAGAGCTGCGGCGTAGGGATGTGCCGGTGCCTCGAACAAGTCCTGCGCCGATTGCACCGCCATTGGCCGGCCCGCGTACATCACGATGACCCGGTCGCAGATGACCGATGCCAGCGTCAGATCGTGGGTGATGAACAGGATCGACAGCCCATGCGATAGCTGCAGATCATGAAGAATGGCCAGGATGTCCGACTGCACCGTCACATCGAGGGCGGTCGTGGCTTCGTCGGCGATGAGCAACCTCGGCTCGCAGGACAGAGCGCCGGCGATCATCACCCGTTGCAGCATCCCCCCGGATAGCTGGCCAGGAAAGGACGCCAGCACGCGCTGCTCGTCGGTGATGCCGAGGCTGCTCAGCAGAGCCAATGATCGCTCTCGGGCCTGGGACTTGTTCAGACCCTTGTGTATCCGGAGCCCCTCACCCACGTAGTCCTCGATCGGCCACAGCGGGTCGATGTGGGCGCGGGGGTCCTGAAAGATCATGCCGATTTGATGGCTTCGGACCCTGCGGAGTTCACGGCGGCTCAGGCTCAGCACATCGGTTCCAAGAACTCCGATTCGGCCAGTGCTTCGCGCGCCCGGGGGCAGCAGACCGATGATGGATCGAGCGGTGATCGACTTACCGCTCCCGGATTCCCCAACCAGCGCGACCACCTCGCCGGCGTGGATGGTCAGGCTCATTTCGCGGACGATTGGCCGCAGCACACCCTCCACCACCAAGGAGGTGGTGAGATCCTCGATCTCCAGCACTGGCGGGCTTCCCGACATGGCGCCGTTGGCGTTGACGGCGCGCGACGTCCCACGGTCTCTTTCAGGCACCGTCATGAGCCTCTGACGAGTCGCTTGGCGAGGGCATCGCCGAGCACGTTGAAGGCGACGACGGCGATGGCGATGGCGATCGATGCCACGGTGACCTCGGTGACGGAGAAGAGGATGTTCTGCCGCCCGTCAGAGAGCAGCTGCCCCCAGTCCGGCGTCGGCGGCTGCACGCCCAAACCGAGAAATGTCAATCCGGCGAGATCGAGGAGTGCATAGCCGAAATTCAGGGTGGACTGCGCGACGATGGTGCCGGCGACATTCGGCAGGATGTGGAACAGGCAAACCCGGGTGCCACTGAAGCCCTGGATGCGGTAGGCGTCGACGTAGGCGCTGCGGCATTCGACCATGACCACTCCGCGAACCACTCGGGTGAGCAGCGGGATGTAGGTGATGGCAATGGCGATCGTCGCCGTCAGGAAGCCTGCGCCGAATGTCGCGACGATGACGATGGCCAGCAGCAGTGGGGGGAACCCGAAGAGCATGTCCGAGACGCGCGAGAGGACCGAGTCCACCCAGCCCCCCCGGTAGCCGGCGACGAGTCCGGCCGGGACGCCGACCACGACCGAGACGAGCACCACCGCCAGCGGCCCGAGCAGACTCAGCCTGGTTCCATAAATGAGCCGGGAGAGCACGTCCCGACCGGCAGCGTCGGTGCCCAGCAGGTGATCTCCGCTGAAGCCGGCGAGGGTCTGGCTCAGGTCAATCGTGGTGGGTTCGTGGGGAGACAGCAGCGGCGCCGCAATCGCCACGAGGACCAGAAGGCCGATGACCGTGCCGCCAACAGCGAGGCCCCAGGATCCGGGGAGTCCCGGTGACCATCGGCGGGCTGTGACCGGCACGTCAACTGCGGTCACTGGCTCTGCCCCGAGATGCGGATGCGAGGATCGATGACCCCGTAGAGCAGGTCGACGAGAAGGTTGAGGCCAATGAACGCAGCCGTGAAGAGCAAGGTTACCGCCTGGACCACCGCGTAGTCCTTGGCCTCGACCGCTTGCACGAGCAGCGATCCCAGCCCGTTCAATCCGAACGTGTACTCAACCAGCACCGCGCCGCTGATCAAGTAGCCAACCGCCAGACCCGAGACGGTCAGAATCGGGACGAGCGCGCTTCGCAGGACGTGCTTGATGATCACGCGGCGCTCGGAGAAACCGCGAGCCCGCACGGTCTCCACAAACTCCATCGCCAGAACTCTGGCGACAGAAGCCCGCGTCGTGCGGGCGATTAGGGCGATCAAACTGAGGGAGAGCGCGAGGGCGGGCAGGGTGAGATGGTACAGGCGGTCACCGCCGCCAGATCCAGTGCCCAGTATCGGGAACCAGCCCAGGGTGACGCCGAAGACGACGAGCAGAACGATTCCGGACACGTAGCTGGAAATCGATGCGAGCACCAGGACAACTCCGGAGATGACCGAGTCGGCCAGATGCCCCTGCCGGATGGCCGCGATCGCCCCGAGAGCCACTCCGGCAACGATGGTGATGACCGCCCCGTAGAGGGCGAGTTCCAGCGTCACCGTGATGCGTGAACCAACGACAGACGAGACCGATGTCTTGTAGGTGATCGATTCGCCGAGGTCCGCGTGCAGCACCCCGCCCAACCAGTACCCGTACTGCTCGTAAAGCGGCGAGTTCAAGTGGTACTGCTCGCGAATTGTTGCCAGCAGACCGGGCGTGGACGGCCGCCCACCGAGGAGCACTGATTCGACGTTTCCTGGGGCGAGATGTTCGAGCAGGAACAGAACCAGTGAGGCAGCGAGCAGAAGCCCCACCGCAGCCGCTGCGCGCTTGACGACATATCGCAGCATCACGCTACCGGTGGGTGATGTGTCGTCCAGCGCACCGCACGGCCCTCACACACTTGCTCCACTAGGTACCGCTGAGGTCCGCGGCCCAGCCGCTGTCCCAGTACCACAGGGGTCGCAGTGCGTATCCACCAAGGCGCTTGGAGATCGGCATGGTGGTCGAGGGTGAGAACAGCACGATCCACGACTGATCCTGGACGATCTGCTGTTGCGCTGCGTTGAACAGGCTCGCCCGCTTGGTGGGGTTGCTCTCAACCGCCGACTGCTGAAGGGCGGTTGTGACCGTGGGATTGTCGTACGCCGTGTAGTCGGTGAGCTTGCTGGCAATGAAGCACTGAAACAGAGTGCCTCCGGGATCAGGGTAGTCCGACGACCATTCCAGGATGAAGCCGTCGTAGTCATGCGCCGGATCGGCGATCTTAGCCAGCAACTGGTCGTAGGGGATGCTTTGCAGCTTGATGTCGAGCCCAATCGACTTGGCCGCCGCCTGGATGATGACCCCTTCCTCCTGCTCGTGAGGGGTGCCCACAAGAATCGTCGCCGAGGCGCCGGTTGCGCCCGCTTCACTGACCAGCGCCTTGGCCTTTTCCAGGTTGAGGCTGAAGGCAGGCAAGCCGTCGTAAGCGGTCTGGAAGGCCTTCGGCTCAAAGCTCCACATCGATGGTGTGGAGGGTGACTTGGACAGTGATCCCGCGCCACCCCAGGTCGCGTCAAGCACGCCCTTCTTGTCGATGGCGTACGACAAAGCCTGGCGCACGCGGACGTCGGTGAAAGGCTTGCGAGTGACATTGACGCCCATGAAGTGGACGAAGTAGGAAGGGGCCGTGGCGATCTGTATGTTCGAAGCATGGCTCAGCGCTTTGAGGTTCTTGCCCGACACGTTGAACGCACCGTCAATGTCACCGCTGACCATGCCCTCGATCACCGTTGTCTCGCTGGCGATGACCTTGAAGGTGATCTGGCCCACCTTGGGCATCCGCTGCGCGTTCCAGTACTGATCGTTCTTGGTGATGACGACTTGCTGTCCCTGCTGCCAGGACACGAACTTGTATGGCCCGGTGCCCATGATGCCGACGTCGGGCTTGCCCACACTCTTGCCCTTGCTGTCCAAGAAGGCTTTGGAGGACACCGCGCCAACCGTAGTTGCCGGCACGTACTGCCAGAGCGCATCCGGCGCCGCCAGCTTGACCGTCAACTCATACTTCCCGGTGGCGGTCACGCTCTTCACGTTCGACACGAACGAGGCCAGGTAACTGCCCACGGCGGGGTCGATGATGCGCTTCATGGAGGCCTCGGCATCCGCGGCCGTCATCTCCGTACCGTCGTGGAACTTCACCCCCTGCCGAAGCGTATAGACGTAGGTGAGGTCATCCGCCTTTCGCCATGAAGAAGCCAGGTTCGGCTGCAGCTCGCCGGTCGGCGACATGCGCAGCAGCGACTCGACAATGTTGGTGACCACCGGATTGGTATTGAAGTCGTACGCAAAGGCGTAGTCCATTGACACGGGGTCTGCGAACAACGCCCAGGTGATCTTGTCCACCGGCTTGCCCGCCCCCGTGGGGTAGGAGGCGGACGCGACGGGTCCTGAGCCCACCCCCGACGAGGACGTCTGACCCGCCCCGCACGCGACGAGCAATTGCGATACGGCCAGGATGGAGATGCAGGTGACCGCGCCAAGGACTCCCTGACGGCGCGTGGCTCCCGGATGTGATAGCCGCATGTCAGCCTCCATGATTGAGAGAGATCCGACGTGGATAGGGGTGACCACAGAGGGATGCAGGGGCGCGCCAAGGGGCCGCCTGGTAGAGATCGCCTCGGCTCAGCGGCGGTGGAATCACTCGCCGTCCTCGGACTCGAGCTCAGCGAGCAGCGATTCGCCGGATACCACGGTCCTGCACCAGTGCTGGTGCATCCAGGCGAGATGATCGTGCCGGCTCGTCACGATCCTCGAGGTGTCCCAGTTGGGGAATGCCTGCTGCCTGACGAAGCGTTGCATCAGCCCAGGGTCGACCTCGAAGACACCTGGATGTTGTGGAGCCGCATCACCTGCGCTGCTCGAGAATGTGGCGACGCCGAATTGTTCGGGGCTGCCAAACGGCGATGCAGCTGGCGGCTGTGGGGGAGTCCGTTCACTCACGTGCGGCACCCGCGGCGGAGGGCGCTGATTCATAGGCTCGGTCCAAGAGGTACTTGCCGGGATTCATTATGTTGTGTGGATCGAGCGTGCGTTTCAGGTCGAGCATCACCTCGAAGCCTTTGCCGAGCTCTTGCGGCAGGAGATCCACCTCGCCCTCCCGACAGGAGCCGTGGCAGGCACTCATCGACCCACCGTTGGCAAGACTCACCGACGCCAGGTCGCGCTTGGCTCCGACCCAAGTCCTCCAGGATGCCTCATCCAAACGCTGTTCCCAGATGCCCACATCGAGCTCGGTGAGGTAGTCGACCCCGGTGCTGCCGGACGTGTAACAGAACATCCCCCAGTCGTCGAACACGTCGCTCTGCCGGCGCAGGTCGGCAATGATTCCGTGCCATTCCCGGGAGACCGCTGGAATGCGTGTGAAGTTGATGGCGGCATCCTCGCAATGCCAGCTCATCGGAATGACCTGGCCTTCCCTGGTGCGACCGTGCAGCGGCACGGCGTAGCGATCGTGACGCGCCGCCCAGTCGCCCTCGGACACCTGGTCGCCCAGATAGCGGCCACCATGGCTGCGCGCGAGTCGAAAGAGCCTCTTGCCGCCCGCTCGAACTTCGTCCTCATATCCGTACAGCGCCGCACATACCAACGCCCGTACGTTGGCGGGTTGCGGGATGTACGCTTCATCGTCGCGACGCAGAAAGGCGACCTTCAGCTCATCGAAGAGGACGGCGCCGGCGAATGTGGCCACGCCGGCACGGGCGAGAGCACCGGTGCAGGCGTAGGCATCCTCGTAGTTATCGAATGCCCAGAATGGAGAGAGCTCAGCCTCAGGTTTGGGGAAGAGCTTGAGGGTCGCCGAGGTGGCGATCCCCAGCGTTCCCTGGTGTCCCATGAAGAGGTGTTTGAGCTGGAACCCGCTCGAGGATTTGCTGACCTTCCGGCCGATCCCGTCGCCGACGTGGATGATGTCTCCCGAGGGGAGGACGTGGTCGAAGCTCAGCACCAGATCGCGAGTGTGACCAAAGCGAGAGCCGATCAGTGACCAGCCGCTCGTGCCAATCCGTCCGCCGACCAGGGAGCACGGGTAGGACGCCGGGTCGTCTGGGTAGATGAGCCCGTGTTCGGCGAGCACCTCGTTCAACTTCATCATGTTGATTCCGGTGCCCACGGTGACCGTCCGGTTCTCCAGGTCCAACTCGTGGATTTGGTTCATCGCCTTGAGGTCGACGACGATGCCGCCCCGCAACGCCACCGCGCCGTCAGTCAAGCCGGTGCCTCCGTCACGAGGGACCACGGGCACGCGGAGATCCTGGGCGATCTTGATGATCCCAGCGACCTGCTCGGTGGAGGTCGGGAGAACCGCCAGGTCGGGGAGGAAGTCGGCCCAGCGGTGGACCGGGAACGGCGCCGGAACGCGGGTGCGGTTGTAACGGTCCGTCTTGGATAGGAGGATCTGGTCGGGGTTGAGCACGCTTCGCAACGCCTGCGCGATCGTGTCGATCTGTTGCGTGGAAAGAGCCACGGTCACACGTCCTTCGTGGCGGCTTCGCGTCCCAGATGGTGCCGGGAGCCACGCCTGCCGTTGGGGCGAGTCTCGTCATCGTGGTCTCCCCGGCGGCCGCCCACCCTTATCCCGAGCGACTCGGCGAGCAGCTCGAGGACATCGACGACGTCAACGCCGCGCGCGGCCCCCGCGGCGGTGAGCGGCCGCTCGGCCCAAGGACAGGCGGTCACCAGAGTGTCAATCTCGAGCTCTACCGCTCTCTCCAGCCGCATCTCGCTGATCGCCGCGGCGAGCTCCGGCTTTTCGACGGGCAGTCCGCCTCCCCCTCCCGAGCAGTAAGACCATTGCGTGACATGGTCGACATCAGCGAATGCGAGGCCGGGGATCGCACGCAGGATCTCCCGAGGCTCCTTCCAAATCCCCTTGCGCTTGTTGAGCCGACATGGGTCGTGGTAGGTGACCGCCCGGTCCAATGGCACCGACGGCGTGAGCTTGCCGTGTCGAATCAGCTCGGCGAGCACCTCGATGACGAGCACTATTTCGATGTCGAACTCGGCGCCGAAGTACTTCGGATAATCCTCCGTGAAGGTGATGTAGTCGTGAGGGTCCAGGACGAGCACGCGCTTGGTTCCGGAGCGCCGCCAGTTGTCCAGGTTGTGACACGCAAATCGTTCAGCCTGCTCGACATACCCCATCTCGGCTGCGGGACCGCCGCAACACCACTGCTCTTCCATCAGGCCGAATTCGTACCGCGCCATCTGGAGCAGCTGCGCCGCGGCTCTGGGAACTGACGTCCGGAAGAACGCCGCCTCGCAGTCTACGAAGAGGACCGTCTCCCCGCCGATCGGAAGGTCAAGGTCGTTGGCCCACTCGCGCACGCTCTCCGGGCACACGGCGGTTTCGCCGAGCACCGGCTCGTGAGTGAACTCATCGGTACGCTCAGTCCATGATCGCCAACGCGGCTGGTGGATTCCGCTGCTGACCGCGAGGGCACGAGCGGCCTTGACGACGTCGACCGTACGGGTGCGAAAGCGGTAGAAGTCCCCGGCGAACAGCGTGTTCGGACAGCGCAGTTCGCAGGCGCCGCATTGCGTGCAGTTGACGTAATCGGCGGCGATGTCGCCGATGCTCAGCTCTCCCCGCTCCATCGCGACGACGTTGGCATGGAAGGCCGTTGGCGTCCAGGAATCGTTATGCGCCACCTGGGTGACCGGGCACACTTCACGGCAGAACTTGTGACCCGAGGAGAAGCAGTTGTACGAAGCGTTGCGCCACTCCTCAACGAATTCGCGTGATTTCGGGTCGGCAAGTGCGATTGGCACCGGCGGCGCCACGCCGGCTGGGGACGCATCCGCGTTGGCCGCGCGCGTCTCCGTCCCCGGAGCAGGCGGATTGCTCGAGACGTCTGCTGGCGATGCCAGATCAGCCGGGAACTCTGACACCCTCTCCCTCTAGGCGTGGCGAGGACTGGGACGGCGACATACGGAGAGCATCGCCATGGACAGTAGACCCGCGGCCATGTGAGGCACCTTTGATGTGTTTGACGGGACGCTCCATTCCTCGCCGTTCTCGCATCGCTGGGGGATCCCACGCTTGGCGGGTGGGAGCCGTAATCCTATGACACCAGAGTTAAGCGGTCAACCTGCTACATGACCTCTCGTGCGGCACAATCGCCACCATGCCCAGCCGGCTACATACTTCTGCCCGTTGCGACGCGTTTGCGCCACTCGGCGGAGGGAGCCGTGCGCAAGCGGTCGAGCGTCGGCTCCAAGCGGCCATCGAACTGGGGCTGGTGGCGGCGGGCGAGCCACTACCGGCGGAGCCGCTTCTTGCGGCGCAATTCAATGTGTCGACCGCCACCATTAGGGAGGCTCTCGCGGGACTACGGCGCCTCGGCCTTGTGGAGACCCACCGCGGCCGCACCGGAGGAACTTTCGTTCGTACTCTTGCTGAGAGTCCGCAGAAGCATCTGCAGGGCCGTCTCCGCGACATGGCGGTCGACGAGCTGCGTGATCTTCGAGACCACCACGGCGCCGTGGCGGGACGCTCCGCAGCGCTCGCGGCCTCTCGGGCATCCGCAGAGGATGTGACGCGCATGACCGACCACGTCGAAAGCCTTCGCCACGCCACGACTGCCATGGAGGGTCAACTCGCCGACATCCGTCTACACGTGGAAATCGCCGCCAGCAGCCACTCCATTCGTCTGACGCGTGAGGAGATGGCGCTGCAGAGGCTGCTGGCTCCCCTGATCTGGAGCTCCGGCGGGCGATCTGCTCCTCCGCGCCTGGCCCTCCACGACCACGGGGCGATACTGGCGGCGATCGGCGCTCGCGATGCGGACGCAGCTCTCAGTCTCGCGTCAAGGCATGCCGAAGGTCAGATCGAACGTCTCATCGAGCGCCACATGGAGCTCGCGGTGCGAGCGCGGCGGCCGCGGCGAGCGCAGAAGGTCACCGAGCGCACTGGTCGGGACACGACACTGGCGGCGCAAGCCTTGCTTGATTCGCTTTCGGCGGCTACCGCACAGATCTTTGATTTCCTCAGTACCATTCGCGACGCCCTGCTGTCCCAGGGCGCGCGCCGCCATCGAGAACACTCGTACCGCCGTTCGGAGCTCGCCAGGCTCCGACCCCTGCTCCTGGCAGGATTGGAGAGGCACCGCGACCTGGTCTGCGGAGCTGGGGTGGTCTGCGCGCCGGGAATGCTCGCCGACTCTAGAAGATGGCTCGAGTGGTGGTACACAGCGGCAGACTCACGCCGCTTTCTCGAGGTGAGCTTCGATCCAGACAACCCAGACTACTACGACTACGAAGCAGCAGAGTGGTATACGCGCCCGAGGGATTCTGGGCTACCTTCGATCGCCGGGCCCTTTGTCGACCACAGCGGGACGGATCAGCACATTCTCACTCTGACCATGCCTATCAGTGAGGGCGATCGATTCCTCGGCGTGGTCGGCGCCGACATGGGAATCGACCAGTTCGAACGGGTTTCACTCCCGCACTTGAGCCTGATTGATGGCGACGTGGTAGTAGTCAACCGGATGCGTCGCGTGGTGGTCTCAAACGTCTCACGAGTGTTGCCCGCGACATTGCTCGAACCCACTGCCATGGGCGATCACGGCGAATTCAGGGGCAGTGAGCGGACGGTCTGTCAGAACGATTGGTTTGCCGTTGTGGATGTCAGCGGGCGCTCTTCGGTCTGAGGTCCCGCGAAGGCTCGACGCGGCACCGGTGGTCACGGCACGAAGGCATTGGCCGACCAACGGCGCCGCGCCGTCATCGTCACCAGTTCACCCCCGCGATTGCCAGCGCGTACGCGCGACCCCGATGCCGGTGCGGACCAGGTGCCCGCGCATCCATTACGTGCGCGTGCGCTCGAGCTCGGACGCCGGAAGTCCCAGGCTGGCCGCGACCAGGCGCTGCTGGATGGGGAGGAGCGAACCGACTGGCCGACTAGGATGACCACGAGGCATGCGGCGGCAGCAGCCACGCGCGTGGGCCCAGGCTCGCCGGACGCCGACTGTCCGTGCACCCCCTCTGGTCAGAGCTTTGGCGCTGCATGGCGCGGAACCCAGCCACTTTGGGGAGTCTTCGTTCCCGGGGAGACCTGATTGACCCGAGGGTGTTTCCCGGTCGGGTCAGTGGCCTGTGTCCGCACAGCCGCGACGAGGCGCGAACTGGCTAAGTCCAGCGTAGGATGCGTGTACCGTTGAAGGCAACCGATACCGGACCACCGCGGCGTGAGCTCGGGAGCCGCGGCGACCGTACGGCCGCCACACCGCTCTTGGCGAGCTGCTCGCTGCGGTATTTGGTCCGCCGGACGGCAATTCCGAATACGTACAGAAATGGTCATGGTGGACCGGAACTAGCTTGACGCGTTTCGTCTGGCGGCTGAGTGGCCACTAGCGACTTCGCAGCCGGAGCGCAGGGTGGGCCTGACCCGATTTGACGGACACTTGCTTGGCGTGCACTGCCCGACTCGGGAAGGCGTGGTCCG
Source organism: Candidatus Aeolococcus gillhamiae (assembly GCF_016464765.1). Taxonomy (NCBI): domain Bacteria; kingdom Bacillati; phylum Candidatus Dormiibacterota; class Candidatus Dormibacteria; order Candidatus Aeolococcales; family Candidatus Aeolococcaceae; genus Candidatus Aeolococcus; species Candidatus Aeolococcus gillhamiae. The sequence goes on from NZ_JAEKNS010000037.1 coordinate 40,206, forward strand.
GTAAGACCACTTTGCCGAGAGTAGTGATTTACGGATTCCTGAGTCACTACTCTCCGGGCCGTCGGCGCTGCAGCGGCGGCTTCTTGATGGCGACGCTGCGGTCCCCGTCGACGGGCCCGAGCGCCCCGACAGTAAACACCTACCTGCCCAGGTACGTGTCGCAATCCGTATTCGCGAGTCACTACTCTCCCGAAAACCCACGGCGATCAACGGGGGGCACGCCGGAGCCACACTCGGATCAACGGCGACCACACGAAACGCGACAGCGGGAGAAGGGGTTCGAACCCTCGACCCTTACCTTGGCAAGGTAGGTGTTCAATTCTGTATTCAGGAGGGGGTGAAAATGGCGTCAAGACGACTACTTACCCCCAATTTCCACGGCGTTCCACGCTGACCACACGGAGTTCCCACGCTGGCCCTGCGGTGTTCCCACGGGAAGCAAGTCAGCACAATTTGGCCGCAGTGCCTGTCGGAAGTGCGATTTGCGGCGCCGGCCTTCGTCAAAGTGGCCGAGGCTGAGGTCGCCAAGGCCGTCAAGAGACAGCACCCTCGCTTGCACGAGCAACGTCTGCCCAACAGTGTCCGGCCTGCCCGCAGCCCGAGAGGTGCCTGGAGATGCGTGCCACACTTGCACCATGCGTCGACGTCGCCTCCTGGTAATGGTCGGCGTGGCATGGATGGTCGCTGCCTGCGCACCGACCCCCTCACCAGGCCCTTCACGCGCGCCAGCCACTCCGATGTCGACCATGGTCGTAACGCCCCCGCCCGCAAGCACGGTCGCGGCGCCGGGGTGCGGCGCGACCCCGGTGTACCGCGGCGGTGTGCCCGCCTGGCTGATCACCGCGGGCGGAGCGTCGGGCCTCACTGACCTTCCCTACGTGATCGCGCGGCCGCCTTTCGCTGGTGGTTATCTGTTCGGGTTTCCGCTTCGGGCTGGGCATCCGGACAATCCCACCAACAAGATCCTCTGGGCCATGGCTCTGCCACGTAACGGCTCGACGCTCGTGATCAACGCACACCCGCTCGGCGCGTCAAGTCCGGCTCTGACGGAGACACTTCCCGACAACTCACGCCCGGGTGAGATCTATCCGGACATCTTTGACGTTCCATCTGCAGGATGTTGGCAGGTCGCCTTGGACTGGACGGGACATCACGTGGTGCTCGAGCTCGACTATGCGTAGCCTCGCGTACTCAACTCGCGCCGCTCCGTCAGGGTAGATTCATGAATCCTCGCGTGTGCCAGAGCAGCTACACACCGCCGTGCGAGAGATCGGCAACATCCGCTGCCCGCGGCGTGGCCCGACTTAGTGTTGATCTTCCCGCCCGAACCGTGGGTCGGGGACCCACTTACCCCGAGCGCCGTCCCAGATGTACTGCATCCACTTTCGCTCTGCGACGCTTGCCCGGAACATGACCTTTTCCACCATCGCATCTAGCGCACGGTCGACGTCGAGAAGGTCTGACGCCTTGAACTCATACATGTCGTCCGTTAGACCATCGCCGTCGTCCGCTACCTTGACCGTGACCTTGCTCGCGGTACTTCCAAGCAGCTTCTTGAGGGCACCGGACACGCCTCTCTTCGTTAGGGTCCACGCGTCTGCGGACACGGCGCCTACGTACCCAGCAACTGCCAGCGGCCAGAGATTTAGGAAGATCTGAAGCGCCTGCTGTTCCACCCCGCCGCCAGCTCCACCTCCCCGCCTGCGCCAGATTGCAGCTGCTGGAACCCCCCGCAGGACCCCGGGAAGATCGCCTTCCCTGTCCACGACCACTAGGCCGGCGTCTCGCCAGGCGGCCTCGACGTCAGCCATCTGGGCCCGCCAGTTAGTTTCGCTGGCCCCTTGAACGCTCTGGATATCAATCACGGGGACGCACGTTACCGCAGAGCAACGCCGGACTCGTTCCAACCGATCGGTCCCAATCGACAGGCGTCAAGTGATTGGCGAACACTGGCCCGGGCGAGCAGCGACGCTCCTGATAGTGTTTCGTTGAACGGGACTCTGGGCCGAACCAATGACCATCACCAACATCGTTGAACGCGCCGAGACCGGCGAGCTGACTCGGGCGGAGATGCTCCGGCAGATCGTGATCTCCTATGGCACGGACAATTTCGACCCTGAGGGTACCGGTGGCGAACTCATTCTGCTGAACACGTGTGGCCGCGTCACCAACGCGGAATTGGTTGCGGCTCTGCGCGAGGTCAGGGGCAGCAGCCTGAGAATGGAGAGGCCTCGCCGATTGCGCCGTTGACGACGGACACATCGTCCCAGTGATTCGCGAACCCTGGCCTGGGTGAGTGTTCGCATGTGACGCCAGAGCGTCCGGTCTCGGTGAACGGGAAGCGCCGAGTAGGTCGCCGGGCGGGTCGTCCGCTCAGTCGAGCGAGCTGAGAATGTTTGCGAGCTCGTCTGGCTGCGTGAGGAACGGCGAATGGCCCGAGTCGAGTTCAATCACACGCGCGCCGTGGGTGCGGGCCGTGCGAATCTGCCAGTCAGGGTCGACCGCGGCATCCTGCAGGGTCGCAATGACGACGTCACGGGGCCCGAACGGTGCGGGGATCGGGTCAAGCCGCGCTTGGCGGCGGAGCTGCGCGAAGGCCCAGTCGGACTGTGGGCGCGAGCAGTCGGGGTACATTCGCGCCGCAGCCGTGTCCGCATCCGGCCAGTAGGAGCGGTCGCGGATGTCTCGCACCGCTCCGCCGAAGCCCTCGACGAAGCAGTCTTTTATCTCGCCGCGCTCCAGCGGCGGAAGCGCGGCAAGATAGACGCGAGCGCCGGCCTCGATGTGCGGAATCGTGAATCCGCCGAGCGAATGGCCGACGACGATCGCGTCCGGCTGTGGCCCGACCTCGCGGGCATAGTCGAGCGGCGTTAGCCCGACCTCCTCGCAGGGCAGGTCGGGGCTCGCGACGTGATGACCGCGATTCTCGAGCTCCTCGGCAAGCCAGCGGAAGCACCAGCCTCCGTGCCAGCCGCCGTGCACGAGGACGAACCGTGCCATCGGGCGAGTATGAGGTAGTGGTCGCTCCGCCACCAGGGCCACCGCGCCGGTTCTCGACCACTGGCGCGCCGAGCGATTCCGGCGTGCTAGACCGGCGGCCGCTCCAGGGAATCGGGCATCCTCTGCGGCGATGCTCCTCACATCCCAACCACCCCAGGGCGCGCCCGCGCGAATCGTTTCGTTGCTTCCCAGCGCCACCGAGATCCTCTTTGCGGTCGGCGCCGGCGATGAGGTGGTGGCCGTCACTCATGAGTGCGACTACCCGTCGGCGGCCGGCTCTCGTCCCGTCATCACCAGCAGCGCCATCAACCACGACGGCAGCAGCTGTGCTGCCATCGACCGGCACATCAAGGGGGCGCTCCATGCCGGTTCCGGCATCTACCGCCTCGAGGAAACACTCCTGGCGTCCTTAGCACCGACGCTCGTGGTCACCCAGGAGTTGTGTGACGTCTGCGCCGTCGCGTACCGACAGGTTGCGGAGGCGGTCCGGGAGCTGCCCGGGACAGTGCCCATCCTCTCGCTGGAGCCGCGCGGTTTGAATGACATCCTGACCACCGTGGAATTGGTGGGTCGGGCCAGCCACCGTGAAGTCACAGCCGCGGAGGTGGTTCGGCAGCTGCGAAGGCGAATCGACGCGGTAACCGCCATGCCGCTGCCGGGACGTTCGCCGCGCACGGTGTGCATCGAGTGGACCGATCCGCTGATGGTCGGCGGGCACTGGGTGCCCGAGATGGTTCAGCGCGCCGGGGCAGTCGACGCGTTGGGCGTGGCGGCCGAGCCCTCGCGATGGATCCAATGGGATGACGTTCTCGCGTGTCAGCCCGAACTCATGGTGCTCATGCCGTGCGGGTTCGGACTCGATGCAACTCTGCGATGCGCCGCCGACGTCGTCAGCCGCCCCGGCTTCGCCGCGCTGCCCTGTGCTCGTGCCGGCCGGGTCGTGGCCGTCGATGGGTCGGCGTATTTCAACCGTCCGGGACCGCGCATCGTTGAGGGGCTCGAGCTACTCGCCGCGATCGTCCGCGCGCGCCCGGGGGGCGGCCTGCCTCCCGGCGCTGCATGGGTATCGCTCTGACATAGCCGGCTCGCCGGAAGGCCGAGCCGGCCGGGCATTTCCTTCCCCGATTGGCGGGGCGATCGGGCCGCGTCAATCTCCGACCGTCGCGGTTCTCCGGTCGGTTCCGCTGGACGCCGCGGGCAGGATATCCGCGAATACGAAGCCGTCGCGCTCGACGATGTCGCCGACGGTGACGCCAACCGGATGCGAGAAGGCCGGACCATCCCATGCGAAGGTGTGGAATTCGCCACGCTCACCGCAGGGATCGCAACCGGGCGGCAGCGCCGCGACGACCGCGCATCACGCGGCACTGGTCGTCGAGCACAGCAGCGGCGCATCCGAGAGGTGCGGCGCCGAGCCCCAGCCTGGTGCCGGAACCGAGCACGCTGTCGGCCGTCAGTAGCAGCGGCAGCACCGCGAGCGCGCGCAGCCTCCTCACAACGCGGCCACCTTCCCACCCCAGACGAGACCGGACCAGAGGAGTCGGCGCCGAGCCGGGGTCGTGGCGATGAGGCCGGCCTGGGACATGCGATGACAGCCACGAATAGGCCGCCCGACAACGAGCAACACGTTCCGCCGCGCGTACCGCATCGAGATCTCTCACGGCGCGTGCCGTCCCGCAACGACGAGACCCTCGCCGCATGAGGACCCACCTTCCCGTTTCGCGCGGGCATACAGTGGTTCCGCTCCGACGGAGGTCTCCTGGCTCACGGATCAGGGCAGCTCGACCGTTCTTCCCAGGACGGTGCGTCCCAGTGACCGGTGGCCGGCTGCTCCCCGTTGACATTTGCGCGACAGCTCCGGATTCCCACCGGAGTCCCTGTCGCCGGAGCGCGGTCATCCGAGTATGTCACGGGCGCCACGGCGAAGTCTCTCGGATCCGCGCTCGCAGCCGGCCGATGGGCACCGTGGACCAGCCTCAAGTCATGAAGCGCGCGATCGGCCCGTTACCCGCCCCGTGGGGATGAGCCCAACGCCTCGGAGTGGCCGTGTCCAGCTGCATGCAGAACGAAAGTCAGGTCCGGAGCCTGGTACTGAAGCTCCTGACCCGTTGTCAGTTGATCCCGATACAGGAGTGAATCGGCGACAAAGTGTTCGACAGCACGTACCACAACATCGTCGACGTTGCGTTGCTCTCGTCGGAGGAGACTGACCAATTCATCGCTGAACCAAACCTGGATTGGAATATTCACTTCGTAAGGGAACTTCGCGTGAAACAGCCATCCGACCCCGTACCGGCGGAAGCCGAGGGGAGCAGTGCCCTGAAGGGACAACCTGACACGCGGACTTCTCTGGCGCCTTCCCCGCAGGTACTTATCGATATACCTCCCTTGTAGTCTCCAGTTTGCCCCCTGCCGTTCGGCCCGTAGTCGACCGCTCTCGCAGAGGTACCCCAGCGTCTGCGGGCTGATGCCATGTCTGGCCGATGCATCACTGAAGGTCAACCAGTCATCCAGGGTGCTGGCCTCGCGAGTGCTCATGCCCGCGAGAATATGAGCGCGATGCTCGGGGGTCAAGGGACGGGGCCGCACGAGGCTTCCACTCAGATCAACCGCCAGACGTAGCATCAGCCTGGGAGTGATACCGCATCGTCCGTCGAGGACTGCCACAGCCTTCGCGAACCCCTCGACGCCACCGAGGCAGCGGCGACGAGGTGGTCGCCGAGGAGAGTGCTCGACTTGGCAGTGAGGTGAACGCGCTGGCGGCGCCGTTCGAGGAGGGCATTGCGGTGCCGTCCGAGGCGCGCGATGCTCACCGCCTCGCCGAGAACGAGACGACCCCGGTGAGGATGGACGGCAGCGGCCGAGCCCAGGGACGGCCTCCCGCGGCAGCCTGAACTCAGGTCACCTGTGTACCCGCACCTCGGCGAGGTCGGTGGGGACGCGGCGCGCGACGATCACGGCGGCGACGAGGATGACCGCGCCCCCTAGCAGGCGCACCACGCCGAGGTCCTCGCCGAGCAGGAGCGCCGCGAGGACGACGGTCGTCGCGGGCTCCAGCGTGCTGATGATGGCGGCGCGGGCGGCGCCAACCCGCGCCAGACCGGCAAGGAACATGGTTGCCGGGATGGCCGTGGCCACCACTGCCATCGAGGTGGTGAGGCCCCACCCTGCGCCGCTTAGCGTGGTGAACTGCCCGCCAATAAGGCCGGCGATGGTCAGCGTAACACCGGCGGTGGTCGCAATCCCCGCGGTGGCAACCACGGCGGGGACGTCGCGCAGCAGCACGCGGCCGGTGAGGATATAGCCCGCGTAGATTGCTGCGGCGGCGAGGCCGAAGAGCAGCCCCGCAGTGTCGAGCGAGCCGTTTGCGCTGATGGGGTTCACGACGGCGAAGACGCCGGCAACTGCGAGCACGAGGGCCAGGACACGCATACGGGTGAGTCGCTCGCCGAGGAACGCGGCCGCGAGCAGGACGACGATGACTGGGTACAGGTAGAGGAGGATGCTGGTCACCGCGGCAGGCACCGTGCGGAGGCTGGTGAAGTAGGTCGCCGCCTGGCCCACGTAGAGCATCCCCATGAGCGCGAGTCCGGCACTGCGCCAGCCCCACCACAGCCTTTCGCGACGTGCGACGGCGAGGGTCCAGAGCAGCACGGCGGCGACGACGAACCGAATCGCGAGCAGTTCCACGAGAGGGATGCCGATGCGGTCGGCGAACTTCCCGTAGATGGCGAGGCTGCCGAAAAACGCCGCCGAGAGCGCGGTGAGCGCCACCCCGGTGCGGTCGACGTAACTTCCCGCCGATGCTTCCCCGCTCACGACAGCCTCCCGACCCCGCGCTTCCCCGCACTCGCCCGAGCGGCGTCAAGCACCGGGAGGCAGACCACCCCGTCGGCGACCGGTGGTCCTCCGTGACCGGGTCGAGGCGACGACATTGACAGACCCCTCCTTGGCTGCTAGGGTGCGGCGGACCGAGCCTAACGAGTGTTCGATAGGTTATGCATGAGGGGCGGCACTGCGATGCGAAGGATGCCTCAGGGCTGGCTGCATTTCACGGACACAGATCCCGGTTCGAGCCGTTGAGCGTATCCGCTCGCTCCCGGGTGCATGCCGCTCAGCGCAAACCACGAGTGGCCGGTACCGGCACCGCCACCAGCGAGTTGATCTACGAGGCCATCGTCACGCTGATGTACGAACGCGGCTACCACGACACCTCATTGCGCGAGGTAGCTCGCAAGGTCGGCATCCAGGTCGCGTCTGTCTACTACCACTTTCCCAGCAAGGAAGCGATGCTCATGGAAGTGATGTCGCGGACAACCCGCGACTTGACACGGCGAACCGAGGCCGAGGTAGCCGCAGCCGGAGCGGATCCGGTCGCAAGGTTGACTGCCGCTGTTCACGCCCACGTGACTTTTCACGCGGAGAGACGCAAGGAAGCGTTCTTGGCCGACACGGAATTGAGATCGCTCCAGCCAGAGCAGCGAACTCTCGTAGCCGGGTGGCGTGATCGATACGAGGCAGCATTCAGCGCGATCCTCCAACAGGGATTCGAGAGTGGCCGCTTTCGCCGCATCGATCAGCGATTGGCACTGAACGCGCTACTCGGCATGTGCAACGAAGTTGCGGCTTGGTATCGCCCGTCTGGCCGTCTCACATTGGACCAAATCGCGAGCACCTACGCGGACCTGTTCCTCAACGGCGTGGAAATGCAACCGGTCGTTATCGGCCCTGAGCGATGACGGGTGAGACGAAGGGGCCGCTGCGCGCGACGGAACCCCACATGCATGGCAATGAGATAACGGCTCGGATCCGGGTCCGGATCGCCCCGGCAGATGCCAGATACGCAGGCGGACTGGTCGCGGGATCTAAAGCGATGGAAATATTCGCCGATCTGGAGACCGAGCTTAGTCTTCGCGAAGGCGGAACAGAGGGCCTGTGCGTGGCCTACCACAGCGTCGAGTTCTTAGCGCCCCTATACGTTGGCGACTTCGTAGAGGCGACGGCGTGGGTAGTGGACCGCGGACGCACTAGCCGTCGAGTGCAAGCGGAACTACATAAGGTAATTAGCGTTGGGCTCGACGGGTTTGGTGGCCCGCTCCCCGAGCCGATTCTCGCCGTGCGCGCCACAGCGACGATTAGAGTCGGAGTCCCGGACTGAATGGGTACGGTTCGAGCACCTCAGACCCTCGTCTCGTGGATCGCCGCAGTCGTTGCGGCCAGGCGACAGCATCCAGCGGTAATCGAGGGCACTCTGAGCTGGAGCTACACCGATCTATGGAGCCGCTCTGAGCAGGTTGCGCGCGCCGTGTCAGCGCTCCCGACCTTCGCGTCCGGAACGCGGGTCGCGCTTATCGGGGCGAATGACCCGCAGTACCTAGCCGCGTACTTCGGAGTCCTCCGGGCGGGCGGCGTGGTCGTTCCACTCAACCCACGACTTGCCAATGCTGAGATCGCAAATCAGGTTCGTTTTGTCGGGGCGATAGGAACGATAGTCGGCGACGTAGACACCGAGACAAGCGACGCCCTCGGGTTGGCGGCGCCCGTTTGGCGACTACCAGAGCTGCGAGGCGGACGCTCGGGGGCCTTGCCCACACTTGGACCCCAATCATCCGCGTGCATATTGCTGACGAGCGGCAGCACCGGCGAACCGAAGGGAGTCGTCCACAGTCAGGGCACGCTGCTCCACGCTGCGCTCCAAATCGCGGCAGCCCTCCCGTTCTCTCCGGATGATCGCGCTGTTGCTTTCTTGCCCTTTTTCGCATCAATACCGGAGCTAGTCCTTCCAACCTTGGTGAGTGGTGGTGCACTGGACATCGTCAGGCGGTTCGACGTGGAACTGATCGCCCGCGCATGTCAGCGAGCGACATGTTTGGATGCGATACCAACGCTCATGGCGCGGCTACTGCACGGTGGCGTGATGGACGATCTGCGGAAGCTGCGCTGGCTAATGTTCGCTTCGGAGGCGATGCCGCCACCGCTGCTCGAGCAGTGGTGGGCCGAACTTCCTGGTGTCGCGACACACGAGATCTATGGAATGACCGAGTTGCTCACCATGACCTATGCACCTCCGGCGCTCTTGAGGGAGGCGCCACAGTCAGTCGGCCGTCCATTCCCTACCTCCGCCGTCGCGGTCGTAGACAGCGCAGGTCAGCCGGTGCCGATTGGTTCTTCGGGAGAAGTCATTTGCCGAAGTCCGGCACGCATGCTTGGCTACCTTGATGCCCCAGCGGCAACGGCCGCGGTGCTGGACCGGGCAGGCTGGATGCGCACGGGCGATCTCGGCGAGTTCGATGAGAGCGGTAGGTTGCGGCTAACGGGACGCCTGAAGGACCAGATCAACAGCGGTGGACTCAAGGTTGCGCCAGGCGAAATCGAGTCTGTCGCTCTTCGACATCCACAAGTCATCGCGGCTGTCGTTGTTGGAATCCCAGATCTACGATGGGGCGAGACTCCGGTGGTCGTTGCGGTTCGCGCTGTCGGGAGTTCACTGGCCGCCGCGGATGTTCTAGCGTTTTGCCGCCGCGAATTGGGAGGCTTCAAACGTCCATCGGGCGCCGCCGTCGTTGAATCGCTACCGCAGATCGGCATCGGCAAGGTAGCCAAGGACGAGATTAAGCAGAGAGTTCTATCCGGGGAGCTTCAGATTGTCCGCGCAAGCTGAATTGACTGCTCTGATAGACCGACACCGCACTGGCGTTGGCTGGAGCCCACTCGCTCGCGCGATCACTTTGGTTGAGAACACACCGCCATGGCAACTGTGCATTAGAGATGCTCCCGAGCCGGTCCACGTGATTGGCGTCACCGGGCCTCCTGGTGCCGGCAAGAGCACGCTTGTGGCTCGCTTGATCGAGAGTTACAGCGACTCCGGACGTAGGGTGGCCGTGCTTGCTGTCGACCCTTCGAGTGCGACCAGCGGAGGGGCAGTCCTGGGCGACCGAATCCGGATGGAGGCGTCGATGAATGGCCGCGACGACGTGTTTGTGCGCAGCCTGGCCACGCGCGGGGCTCACGGTGCCGTGTCGATGGCTGTGCGGAACGCGGTGCGAATCCTTGAAGGATCCGGTTCATTCGACACCATCATCATTGAGACTGCGGGCGCGGGCCAAACGGAGATCGCTGTGGCCGGTCTCGCGGATACGGTCGTCCTCGTCACGGTACCCGGCTTGGGAGATGCGGTCCAAGCAATAAAGGCCGGCCTGATGGAGGTCGCTGACTTGGTCGTCGTGAACATGGCAGATCGGCCAGGAGCCCCCGAGACCGTGCGACATCTGCGTTTCGCGATGCAGCGGAAGCTGACCGTGATGCAGACCGTGGCACTTCGCGGGGCCGGCGTACCCGAACTCACGGATGAGCTCAATCGACGCTGGCGGACCCTTCGCGCAACCGGTGAACTACTGGTGGTGCGCGAAGACAAGCGGTTGGACGAGGTTGCTGCCGTGGCTGAGCAATGGGTGAGGCGCTGCGCCGTCGGTGGCGTGGGTCGCCGTACCGGAAGCTTGCGGAGCATGGTTAAGGAAGTCCTCAAGGAGGCTTCGGCACAATGGAAAGCGTAGCTCACCCCAACGATTCGGACGCACAGGCTGAGATCGGCAAGGCAGTTGAGCAATGGCGTGGGGACCGCCTGCTCGAGGGCCACAAACGGTTCCCTCCCCGCCGCGAGGAGTTCACCACGCTTTCCGGTCGGCCCATCGCTGATGTGTACACCCCTCGTGACACTACTGACCTCGATTACATGCGCGATATCGGCCTCCCGGGCGAGTACCCGTACACGCGTGGGCCACATGCCAGCATGTATCGAGGACGGCCTTGGACGATTCGTCAAGTTTCAGGCTACGGTCAAGCTGAGGACACAAACGCGCGATACAAGTACTTGCTAGAACATGGCGAGACGGGCCTCTCCACCGATTTCGACCTTCCGACTCTCCTCGGCTACGATTCCGACCATCCCATCTACCGACGTGAGGTGGGAAAGGTTGGTGTCGCTATCGACAGCCTGACAGACGCCCACGCCCTCTTCGATGGGATTCCGCTGGGCGAGATTTCGACGTCTTTGACAGTTAACGGCTCCGCTGCCGCCATTCTGGCGATGTACAAGGTTGTCGGTGAGCAGCGCGGCTTTTCGAGCACCGCCCTCACAGGGACCATTCAAAATGACATCCTGAAGGAGTACACGTCACAGAACGAATTCATCTTTCCGCCGACCCCTTCCGTCAAGCTCGTCGTAGACACCATGGAATGGTGCGCCGAGCGAATGCCTCAGTTCAACCCTGTCAACGTGTGTGGATATCACATCCGCGAAGCAGGCGCCACCGCAGTAGAGGAGGTCGCCTTCGCCCTTGCGGCTGGGATTTGCTATTTAGAGGCCGCGGTGGCTCGTGGCATCAATGCGGATGCAGTCGCACCCCGCATCTCGTTCTTCTGGGACGTGCACAATGACTTCCTCGAGGAGGTGGCCAAACTACGTGCCGCACGGCGGCTTTGGGCACGCCTCCTGCGCGAGCGACTAGGTTGCCAAGACCCGCGGTCATGGATGATGCGCTCGCATTGCCAGACCGCTGGGGTGTCGTTGACGGCTCAGCAACCGCTCAACAACGTGGCGAGGACGGCGCTCCAAGCGCTCGCTGCCGTTATGGGCGGCACTCAGTCGTTACACACGAATTCGCTCGATGAAGCGATGACGATCCCGTCCGAGGATGCGATCAAGGTCGCAGTGCGCACACAACAAATCGTGCTTCATGAGACGGGCGTCGCAGATGTTGTTGATCCACTTGGCGGTTCCTACTACGTCGAAGCGCTTACGTCGCGAATCGAAGAGGAGGCTCGATCGCTAATCGGGCGCATCGATGAACAGGGAGGAATGATCGCGGCGATCATTAATGGCTTCGTAAGTCAACTGATTGCTGACTCGGCCTGGGAGCAGCAGATGAAGATTCAAGATGGGGAGCGCATCGTGGTCGGTGTAAACGCCTTCGCCGACGGTGACTCGTCCACCGGTGGCATTGATGTTTTTCGGTTGCCTCCCGAGGTGCTTGAACGCCAACTCCAGCGGCTTGAGCGCGTGAAGCGGGAGCGCGAGCAGCGGCGCGTTGCCGACGCGCTGCGGAACGTGGAACAGACGGCCCCGGACCTGGCCCAGAACCTGATGCCAAGCATCGAGGAGGCCGTGCGGGCAATGGCGACGGTTGGTGAAATTTACGACGTGCTCCGAGGCGTTTGGGGCCAACATCAACCATCAACCGTTTTCTAGGAGGGGGCCGATGGAGACGATCGCCGTCCGTATCAAAGTGGTTGTAGCAAAACCGGGTTTAGACGGCCACGATCGCGGCGCGAAGGTAGTTGCGCGTGCACTTCGGGACGCCGGCATGGAGGTGGTGTATACGGGCATCTTTCAGACGCCTGAATCAATCATGCGAGCGCTTGTTCAGGAAGATGCGCGTGTCCTCGGACTATCGAGCTTGTCTGGCGCACACATGGAGTACGCCGAGGAACTGTGCCGGTTACTCAGGGAGAACAACCTGAGCGACGTGCTGTTCCTGGTCGGAGGGACTATTCCAGAAGAAGATGCCGCCCGCCTGCGGGAACTCGGCGTTGCTGCAGTCTTCGGACCGGGAACGCCGACGACGGAGATTGTCTCGTTTATTCAGGAGCACGTAGAGCATGTATAGAGCTGGAGGCATTTCGTGAACGCCCATGCGAATCAGGAGGTTGAAAGGTGAATCTTGCACGGTCAACTACTTGTTTCCTCGTCACCGCGGCCGGTTTAGGATTGGCAGCGTGTGGCAGCGGGGGCAGCAGCAGCAGCGGCGGCGGGAGCTCAGCCAACGCACCCACCACGGTGAAGATCGCGGCCGAGGGGCCCTTCACCGGCGATCAAGCATCGCTAGGGGCCGGGGCACTGCAGGCGATCCAGCTTGCTGTCAAGGACTTCAATAAGGCAGGGGGAGTGAACGGAACGCAGGTGCAACTGCTCACCTGGGACGACCAGCACTCAGCTCAAGTTGCGCAGACCCTGCAGGCGCAGGGCACCGCAGACCCAACCGTACTCGGCATCGTCGGTCCGGTGAATTCCGGTGTGGTGCTTGGCACAGCGCCGAGCCTGCAGAGCGCGAATCCACCCTTGCCCTTCATCAGTGAGTCGGCCTCCAATGTCAAGGTCACGGACTCGAGCTGGGCCGTCGCTCACCGCGTCTGCGCGCGAGACGATCAACAAGGGCCGGCAGACGCAAGATTCATGATCGACCAGGGCGCGAAGGGGGTGTACCTGATGGACGCGAAATCCGACTACTCAATCGCATTGGCGGACGAGACTGAGCAGTATCTGAAAGTCCACAACATTCCGACGACGCGCGATAGCGTGACGCCTGGCCAAACAGACTTCGGGACGATCATCTCCAACATCAAGCGATCTGGCGCCGACTGGGTGTACTTCGCCGACGAAGGGCCTGAAGCTGCTCCCCTCGTCACGGAAATGAAGCAACAGAGTTTGATTATCGGCCAGAACATCCAGTTCATGGGAACCGATGGCGAGGAAGATCCGTCGATAATCACCAAGTCCCAAGGGGCTTTCGACGGAGCGTACGCCACCAACATCACCGCTGATCCCGCGGGCGTTTCCTCGGCGGCCGCGACGAACTACGTCACCGAGTTCAAGACTGCGTATGGTGCCGATTCTCTCGCGAAGGCTGGACCATATTACGGGTCCGGGTACGAGGCGGCACAAGTGATGCTCCAGGCAATCAAGGATTCTCCGGTGAAGAATGGCAAGATCTCCCGGGCCGACGTCAACAGCAGGCTCGCCAGTGGCACATTCAGTACCATTTTCGGTGCGGTCAAGTTCAATTCCAAGGGGGATATTGAGGGCGGCGGCATTTTCGTCTTTCAGGCAAAGGGCGATCAGATGACCGTCCTCAAGCAAGTCACCGGTTAGGTCGCAAGAGGGAGCGGAGGGGGCGGTCGCCCGCCCCCTCCCTTTGTGCCTGCAGTGGCTTATTTTGTTCAGCAGATTGTCAACGGGCTTGAGACCGGCGGTGTCTACGCGCTGGTAGCACTTGGCTACACGCTGATCTATGGCATTCTTGAACTGCTTAACTTCGCTCACGGCGACGTTTACATGGTCGGGGCGTTCTTGGCGGGAGGCGTGGCGACGCTCTTGGTGCACAACCAGGTGAGCGCCGTCCCGGCGGTCCTGGTGGTGGGCCTCATGGTCCTCGCGGCGACCCTCGGTGCCGGCGTGCTCGGCGTAGGGATTGAACGCGTTGCGTACCGACCCTTGCGAAACGCGAATCGCCTGGCACCACTGATCACCGCGATTGGCGTCTCGCTGCTCCTCGAGAGTGCTGTGCAGGTGTGGGTCAGCCCTGCCCCCGTGTTGGTGCCGAGCAACGCACTCGTACCGCAGACCGTGCTGCAGGTCAGCGGTGTGGAGACGCCGCTTATGGGATTGATGCTGTTGGTGGTATCGGTCGCGCTCATGGTAGGCCTGGATGTGTTTGTCTATCGCACTCGCTTCGGCAGCGCGATGCGCGCGACGGCGCAGGACCGGGAAGCCGCTGCCTTTATGGGCATTGACATCAACCGGGTGATCATGGTGACCTTCTTTGTCGCATCCGCGCTGGCAGGCCTCGGCGGCGTGCTGTTCGGCCTGCGCTTCGCGACCATCGACTTCTACATGGGCTATGTACTGGGCTTTAAGGCCTTCACGGCCGCCGTCGTCGGTGGTATCGGGAATGTCCGCGGCGCGATGGTTGGTGGACTGCTCCTCGGCGTTCTCGAGAGCCTCGCCGGAGGATTCATCAGCACCCAGTTCCAGAACACGCTGGTGTTTCTGGGCCTAATCACTGTGCTCATGGTGCGTCCACAAGGGCTGTTCGGACAGCCACTCACAGACCGCGCATGAGTGCCCCACCCGCGCGCAGAGATGAACCGGCCCGCTCGCCGAGGCAGTTCTGGACAGCTGGTTCGGCTGAGTGGGACCGTAGGCTCACCCGGCCGAGAGTGCTCGTCCCGTTTTTCATCGTGGCGGTGGTTGCCCCGCTCGCGCTCCAGTACGTCGAGGACAATTCGAGTTGGATTGGCACCGAATTCTGGACGCTCATCCTCGCCAACTGCGCCATGTTTGCCTGTCTGGCCGTGGCCCTCAACCTGGCGGTCGGTTACGCCGGGCTGCTCAACCTCGGATTCATCGCATTCTTCGGCATCGGTTCCTACACCTACTCTCTCGTCGCTAGTGACCAGATTCACCAGCATCTTCCGCTGTGGGCAGCACTCGTGGTGGTAGTTCTCGTCAGTCTCGCCTTTGCACTCCTAGTCGGCATACCAGGGCTGAGGCTTCGAGGCGACTACCTTGCGATCTTCACCCTCGGTTTCGGGCTCATCATGAACGACATAATCGTCGACCTAGATCGCCCACCGGTGCTGGCTGGCCACCAGTTCGGACCCGACAATCTCAATCTCACGGGCGGCAGCAACGGCATCCACGGGGTGGCGTCATTCAACCTACCCACCAGCGTACCGTTGATCGGGGACATCCCACACTCGCGCATGTACTACTGGATCTTCATCGGCTTCCTCGCTCTCAGCATATTCTGCATGCTGCGTTGGCGCCACACCCGCACGGGACGGGCTTGGCTAGCCGTACGCGAGGACGAGTTGGCGGCGCGAGCGATGGGCGTGAACACGTTCAAGTACCGCCTGCTCGCCTTCTCCCTGAGCGCGGTGATGGCTGGGATCGTGGGGATGATCGACGCGGCGTTCATCAACAATGCCTTCCCCGGCAACTTCGCAGTGCAGCAGACCGTGACCGTCTTCATCATGATGATCCTCGGTGGACTCGGAAGCCTCCCTGGCGCCGTACTCGGCGCGGTCGGGTTCACCGTGCCTCCCTATCTGCTCCAAGACTTCGTCAGTTACAAGTACCTCATCATCGCCGTAGTGTTGATCGCCGTGATGGTGCTTCGACCGGAGGGGTTACTGGGTACGGTGTCAGTTCGGCCACGTAAGGCGTTCGGCGGGACGACCGAACTGCTGACCGCTGAGTCAGCGGACGATGACGCAGATTTGTCACGAGCGATGGACGCGCCGGATGCCGACGTCGAGACAGCGTCCGGGGCGATCGTCGCGTCGGGTGACGGGCCGTGAAAGACCCGACGCCCGTTCTGGAAATCCGCGAACTGACGCGTAGTTTCGGTGGATTGACGGCCGTTGACGGCTTCGATGCTGTCGTCAGCCAAGGTGAGATCGTGAGCGTGGTGGGGCCTAACGGAGCCGGTAAGACCACCTTGTTCAACTTGATCTCCGGTGTGCTCAAGCCGAGCGCGGGCTCCATCCGGCTCCTCGGTCGCGAATTGGTCGGCCAAGCCGCTCATAAGATCACGCACCTCGGGATCGCGCGCACCTTCCAGAACATCCGCGTCTTCCCTCAACTGACCGTTCGGGAAAACATCCTTCTGGGTACGCATCAATGGACGCGCAGTGGCGCGCTTGGCTCCGTGTTCTTCTGGCCCCCAACCATGCGAGCCGAGAGGGCCGCTCAGGCGGAAGTACAGATCGCAATCGAACTCTTCCGCGAGCGTCTCGAGCCGCGACTCGAGGATCCCGCCTTCACCCTTTCCTACGCCAACCGACGGCGCACAGAGATAGCCCGGGCACTCGCCGCGCGACCTAAGCTACTCCTGCTCGACGAGCCTGCGGCTGGCATGAACCCGTATGAACGCATAGAGATCGCTGGCCTAATTCGATCGATGTGCGATCGCGGTCTCACGATTCTCCTTATTGAGCACCATATGCCATTGGTAATGGAGATCTCGGATCGGGTCATCGTGATGGACCACGGCGTGAAGATCGCAGAAGGCTTACCAGATGAAGTTAATCGCAATCCCAGGGTCATCGAGGCCTATCTTGGACGACGAGCAACGTCCGCGTAGCGACGAGCGCCCCAGCGACGACGTGGTCCTGCGACTACAGAACGTCGAGGTGCGCTACGGTGCTGTGCCCGCTCTTCGGCAGGTGAGCATGGAGATCCGGCGCGGTGAGATTGTCTGCCTGCTCGGCGGTAATGCATCTGGAAAGTCGACCACGATGAAGACGATTATCGGCTCCGTTCGACCGAGCAAAGGGTCCGTCCGGTACGACGGCAGAGACATCACCGACTGGAACACCTCCCGACGTGTGGCAAGCGGCATCGCCATCGTGCCCGAGGCTCGACGGATCTTCCCTCGACTGACCGTTCTCGAGAACCTGATGATGGGCGCCTTCCTCCGCAGGGATAGGGCCGACGTCCAAGCGGACCTTGATGGTGTTTTCGAGATGTTCCCGCGGCTTAAGGAGCGCTCCGCACAGCGTGGGGGCACCATGTCAGGAGGCGAGCAGCAGATGCTGGCTATGGGCCGGGCGCTGATGTCTCGTCCGCGCTTTCTATGTATGGACGAGCCGTCGATGGGGCTCGCTCCCGTGTTGGTGGAGCAGCAGTTTGAAACGATCCAGCGCCTAAACGCGACCGGCATCACCATCTTCCTTGTCGAGCAGAACGCGACCATGGCGCTGGCGATCGCCAACCGCGGATACGTGCTGCAGAGCGGACAGTTGGTATTGGAAGGCACCGCCGACTCGCTCCTGCAGAATCCGCAGATGCAGCGCGCCTACCTGGGCACATGAGTGCCTAGCGCTCGGACCGCAACGGGCAAGCCCGCGCTCCTTGGGGGGTGGCCAGGTCGGCGGTTCGTGATGCTATCGTTCAACGTTGGCCACGTCGCTGATACGTCGCGGTCGGGATTACGTGAGCGGCGACTGCGGTTTGTCTAGCGGATCTACGCACGATGGAGGATCGCTCATGACCGAGAACCGCATATCGAAGCGGGTGCGAGACATGGTGCGCATGACCATGGCGGATATGGCTGAACTCGCGGATCAGCGTCCCGGCGCGTTCCGCTTAGAAAACGCGGATGCTTACATCCCCCCGGCAACGCACATCCTCGAAGCGACGCGGACTGCCGTTGGCGACGACAGACATAACAGCTATCTTCCGCTTCGGGGATTACTCGAGCTGCGCGAGGCAGTGGCCGAAGACCTTCACAAGGCGTACGGGTTGGCCTACGACCCCGACTCGGAGGTCGTTATCACTTCAGGCGCTGGCGAGGCCATGCTGAACGCGCTCCTCACGGTAACCGATCCTGGCGACCAAGTCTTGTTGACCAATCCAACCTACTCTGGGATGGCCCAGCGCGTTCGGTTGGCGGGTGCGACTCAACGGTTTGTGGATCTTGACGAAGCTTCGGACTGGCATCTCCCCGACGACGACGCTGTGCGCGTTGCTGGCCAGGGCGCTGACGCGATCTTTTATGCATCCCCCTGTATGCCATCGGGCACCATTTTTACGCCGCGAGAAACCGAACTGCTTGCCGATGTCGCGCGTACGAACGACGCGGTCATCATTTTCAACGCGTCCCTTGACAAGATCCGGTTTGATGGCAGGAAGATAGTCAATCCCGCAACGCTTCCCGGTATGGCGGAGCGGACCGTCACCATTGGGTCCGTAAGCAAGAACTACAACATGATGGGATGGCGCATCGGATGGGTTGCGGGGCCTAAAGAACTGGTTCGGCCTATGGAGGACGTACACATCTTCAGTGCGATCATGCCGAACGGCTTCGCCCAGGCGGGGGCGGTGGCCGCGTTGACCGGTGAACAGCGCTGGCAGGACGAATTGGTATCAGCGTACGCTACCAACCGTGACCTCGTGGTCGATGCGTTGAGGCAATCGCCGGCGCTTCGGGTCGTGCCGGCAGAGGGCGGCTACTTCCTACTCGTCAACATCGGCGCGGTGGGCATTCGGTCTCCCGAGTTCGCACGCCGACTGCTCGATGCCACCGGGGTGGCTGTCAGCCCAATGGTCGCTTGGGGCAGCGACGATTTTGGTTATGACCACGTCCGCATTATCTTTACTGACGAACCACCCGATCGTATCAGTGAGGCATGCAAGCGCATCGTGGCATTTGTTGGTAGCCTGGTAAAGAAGTAACAAGTTCCCTAGCTCGACGGACTGCTCGGCGGGCAGGGAGCAGCCCGGCGACGCTGGGCGCGGGTCGGCGGCGCGCAACGGGCGTTCGGGCTGGGGACCCGCCGTGGGGCATGACGGCCGCGTTGGCGGGATGACCCTACTTTCCCGTAAATCCACGGAGATCCACGCCGACCCCACCGGAACCCCACGGGCTCCATTCGTCTTCGAGATGGGCTCCCAGAAGGGAGTGGACAGCGGGAGACCGGGATCGAACCGGCGACTCACCTTGGCAAGGTAGTGGCTCCATTCTGTATTCGGGAGGCGCTGAAAAGGGCCTCACGACGACTACTTACCCCCAACTTCCACCGGGGTCCACGGTGCCGATCATCTTCGCCGGTTCTACCGGTACTTCGGTGCCCTTGCCGGAGATGGCCCAGCCGGCGACGTGGGTGCCGAGACCGCAGCGACCTGACTGGCGGTAATGGTGGGCAGGTTGGTCAGTAAGACTTGGTGTTATCCTTGATCTATGCGAACCACTGGAACGGTGACGATCTCCCTGCCCCCCGACCTGGCCTCCGAGGTGGATCGTCTTGCCGACGCGGAAGGGATGACCCGCAGCGAGCTCCTCCGGCAGGCATTCCGACAGTACGCGGAGCGCCGGCGCCGCTGGGATCAAGCATTTGCATACGGCGAGGCCCACGTGGGCGCGACGTCACTCACCGAAGGGTCGGTGATGGAGGCGGTCAAGAAGCGCCGACGCGCTCGTGGTCGGGCTGTCCACTGAGTGCGAGTGGTCCTCGACACCAACGTCCTGGTGTCGACGCTCCACTTCGGGGGCCGGCCCCGACGCGTCTTTGAGTCAGTTCTCCGCGGCCGCCATCGGCTCGTGATCGGGCCGGCGATCCTCAGTGAGCTTGAATCGGTGCTGGGCGAGACCTTCGCGTGGGATGCGGCGCGTGCCGCCGCCGTGCGCGGTGAGCTCGAGGCACTTGCCGACACCGTGTCCCCGCCCGAGGTACCAGACGTGTGCCGAGATCCCGATGACAACCAGGTGCTCGCCATTGCCGTGGTCGGGCGAGCCGATGTGATCGTCACTGGCGACGCCGACCTGCTTGCTCTCGGCACCTTTGAAGGAGTGGCGATCATGACCGTCGCCAAGTTCGACGACGTGCCCCCGGGCGAATGAACTGGCGCACCAACTGTGCTCCCGCACTGCAGCCGTGTGGGGGAATCCAGCGTCCGCCGCCGGGTTGATGGCAGACGGCAGCGCCACCCCGGAGTCTCCAACTTACCCGCGGCGGTTCACTTGCCGAGGTTGGGAAACCTAAAAAGGCGTATGTAAGGCCACCCACCCGGCTGCGGCGGCTGATCAACCGGGCTGACCGCGAAAGCTCTCACTCCCCACCTTCAATCGCCTGATCCGCGTACCGGGCTGCGAATCGCCTCCGCAGCAACGGACCTCGCCCCGTATTCAACCATCGCGTCGCTCAGTTCAGTCGTGGTGATCTGCACGAGACGCAGGTCACTTATCCTCGTGTTCACGCTTGTCCCTGTGTCCCTCGGCGCCACGGCCTCCCTGGTGCCGCAACATCTGAACGCCATCCGCGGCGCGCGGGCACGCACGCTGGGGTCGTTGTTACTCTTCGACCGGTGATGTCCCTCGCCTACTGGTCGTGTGCTCTGGTCACCGTGGCGAGCGCGCTCGTAAGTCTGGGCTTCTCCATCGCAGCGGTCGTTGCATCCAACGACGAGGCCAAAACAAACGCTTTATATGCCTGGGCCCGAAGTTCTGCGCTGGCGTTGGTGAGCGTCGTCGCACTCGTCCACCGTTCTAGTCCGTGGTTGGAGGCTGTAGCCCTCACGATGACTCTCGTGCAGGTGGCGGACGCCGGCGTGGGCTACAGAACCCGCAATGCGATGAAGACGTATGGGCCCGCCATTACGGGTCTGGCGAACCTCGCGACTTTTGTCTGGCTCGTGGGCACTTCTTGAGGCGGTTCGCTGGCATAGTGGAGTCCGCCGCCTACGGCGGGCGATGGCCTGTGCGTGGAACTGGACCGTCCGCGCCCGAGCAAGTACGCGAGGGTGCAGTACCCCCGAATTGAAGGGCGGGTCGGACGGTCACAGAATTCACGCCTGGGCCTGACCCGCTTCAACGGACACCTCTTTTCGTAGCGCACTGCCCGACTCGGGAAGGACCTGCTCCGGTAAGACCACTTTGCCGAGAGTAGTGACTTACAAATTCCTGAGTCACTACTCTCCGGGCCGGCGGCGCCGGAGCGTCGGCGCCTTGACGGCCACGCTGCCGGTGCCCGTCGACGGTCCCGAGGACCTCGACAGTAAACACCTACCTGCCCAAGTACGTGTCGCAATCCGTATTCGCGAGTCATTACTCTCCCGAAAACCCACGGCGATCAACGGGGGGCACGCCGGAGCCACACGCGGCTCCACGGCGACCACGCGAAACGCGACAGCGGGAGACCGGGCTCGAACCGGCGACCCTTACCTTGGCAAGGTACGGTTCTAATTCTGTATTCGGGAGAGGTCAAAAATGGCCTCTAAACGAATACTTACCGCCAATTTCCACGGGGGTCCACGCTGACCACACGGGAAGCCACGCTGACCACACGGCGTTCCACGCTGGCCACAAAACGGGGAAAACGGTGGGGGAGGGCGGTAGGCGCGGCACGGGGGTGGCTGGGTTGTTGGTGCGTCGCGGAGACGAACGCACGGTGGCAATCAACCGCACCGCTTTTCGAGAGCGGCGATCGTGGTGACACGGGGTGCCGCGAGGGGTTGTAAAGGGCCGTCCTGAATACGGATCGGGGAGGAGTCGTGACGCCCTGGGCTGCCCAGTGTCGGGCAAGGCCACCGCATTTGGGGCCCAAATGGCCACCGTAGCAGCCATGGTTGGCGGTAACTGGGCAGATCCGCGTCGCAGCGCGACCGGCGTTGGCCGCCGCGAAGGCGACCTCCTGCAGAGCACGGACGGGAATACTCCGGCGGCTCTCTGGCAGGTCTCCGCGGGAGCGACGACGCGTCTTCCGTGAGTTCTCGAGTGCACCCGTCACGGATGCGATGATTGAGGAAGTGTCGAGCGTCACTTCCCCGCTACTCGGCGCTGCGAGCCGCGGTGCTGCTCGGCTCGCGGATGCCAGCGCACGCCCGCAGCCTCCTACTGGGTCTCAACATCGGGCCCAACCTCGCGGTCACCGGCCCATTGCCGGCGCTCCTGTGGTGGCAGGCAGCTCGATCGGTCGGCGCTCAGCCCTGGGGCCGCCGCTACTCCGCGGTCGGGATCGTCCTGGTCCCGCTCACCCTCGCGGCGGCACTGGCCGCAGGTCGCCTGCCCTGACTGCGGCATCGGGCCTCACACACGCGCCGGCCTGAGGTCGAAGCGCCCCGTACCATCGCGGCCATGTCTGCACCGCTGTCGGTCCTTGCCTTCCTGGGCGGCGTCGTTCTTGTCGTGGTGGCCACCGAGCGCCTGCTCGACGGCTTGGTCGGAGCCGCCCGTCTGCTCCATGTCGCCCCCTTCGTGGCCAGCGCTCTTCTCTCCGGACTTGAGGCCGAAGAATATTGCGGTCGGTCTCGCCGCGGGCAGTCGCGGCGATGCCGAAATTGCGCTCGGAACAGCATTCGGCGGGGCGATCTTCCTCGTCTGCTTCGCGCTCGGCCTCGGCGCGTTGATCGCTCCGCTCCGTGCCTCGCTGCCACGGACGTGTAGTGTCGAGATCGAGGGCCTGGGGCGGCTGACGAATCCGATCGTCGCCGCGTCGTCGTCCTGATGCCACGAGCCGCGTGGCTTCATGAGCGACGTCACCGTCCCCCGTGCCGAAGTCGCTTGCGGATGATCGCCCAACAACCACGAGCCTGATGCCCCAGCTCACCCGAGTTCCAAGAGAACGTCGACTTCCCTGAGAGCCAGTGTGTTTCCTTCGAGGGCGGTGGAGTTATGCGCCTCCTGGCGCCAGATGTCTCCCCAGATGCCGTCCGCCTCATCGGGAGAGGGGAGGCCGCCCATCTTCGACCGCAACTCCGTTACCCCTGCCTCGAGCTGCGCGAATATCCGCTCGCGCGACGGTCGCCCTCTATGAGGTTGTAAAAGCTCGTGTCTGAGTGCGTCGTCTCCCGGATCCATCAGTGCGACACTACCAATTTGGGGCGAGTTGCCCCAGGAAATGCGCCCAACGCAAATTACCGCTCCACCCTCGTAGACGGAGCGTTCGTTGGGCTTGACCGGCCGAGGCGGGTGATGGAGCTGAGTAGGGAGCAACGCATTGCGCTGGCTGGTGGTCGCGTGCGAGCGGGAGGCTGTCCCCACGGCGCCAGAGTTCGACGAGTGGCCGGTTTCACGACGCAGCGCCGCCGCAGCTTGACGCCGCTCTGTACATTCTATATTCTGTGACAGCCCGAGCCAGATCGCGGAGGGAACATGGTGGTCGACCCTCTTGTTTACGTGCAGGGCGACCTCGTACCCCTGAACACAGCCACCATCTCCGTTCTCGACCATGGTTTCCTGTACGGCGACGGAGTCTTTGAAGGGATCTCCATTGACGCCGGGCGAATCTTCAAGCTCGATGAGCACGTCGATCGTCTCTTTCGATCCGCAGCCCATATGCGGATCGTGCCGCCGCTCTCCCCCGTCGAGGTGCGCGCGCAGATCGTCAGGGTCGTCGCCGTGAACCACCTGCACGACGGCTACGTCCGGCCCATCGTGACGCGCGGGACAGGTCCAATGGGATTGGGAGCCACTCGAGGAATCCGGGAAGGAAACCTGGTCATCGTTCCCCAGGTCCGGTCACGACTGACTGATGAAGAGCGCCTCGACAAGGGCTTGCGAGCGACAGTGGTGGGCGTCCGCCGGACACCCCCCGAGTGCGTCGACCCGCAGGTTAAATCGACGAGTTACGCGAACCAAATCCTAGCGAAGCTGGCACAGTGGGACGCGGGCGCCGACGTGGCAATCATGATGGGCACGGACGGTCTCGTGGCGGAGTGCGCTGGCGAGAACCTCTTCATCGTGGCCCAGGGAGTCCTCCGCACTCCTCCGCGCCACCGCGTACTCGAGGGCATCACCCGCAATACGATCCTTGAGTTATACGCTGGCGATGCTCGGGAAGACCAGATCAGTCTGCACGACATGTACGCCGCCGACGAGGTGTTCATCACAGCCACCCTGGTGGAGGTCGCGGCGATCACCTCCATCGATGGTCGGACGATAGGATCCGGCACTGCGGGCCCCATCACGCGTCAGCTACTTGTGCGTCTGCGCACCGCCATCGCGGAGGAGGGATATCAGGTCCGCTACGAGACACACGACAGCGATCTCGCTTCGGTCGCCTCGCGATGACCACTGTCGCGCTTGCTGAGCGCTATTCGCGGCTGGAGTTCGCAGACTTACCAGCTCCCGTTGTCAACCGTGCGATCGAGTTGGCGATCGACACGCTCGGGGTGGCCATCGGCGGCCAGTTCTTGGAGTCGAGCACACTGACTTCGGAGTTGGTAGCGGACATGGGTGGGAAGCCGGAGAGCACCGTCGTTGGAGGTGGGCGTGTTCCCGCATGCTTGGCGGTTCTCGCCAACGCCACGATCGCTCACGGACTCGAGCTCGACGATGTGGACAACGCCTCCTCGTTGCATCCCGGGACTGTCGTGATCCCGACAGCGCTAGCTCTCGGCGAAGCGACCTCGGCCTCCGGTTCTGATGTGGTGGCGGCGATCGTCGCAGGCTACGACGCGATGATCCGCATTGGCCGTGCAGCCGGGGCCGTCCAGCAGTACTCGAAGGGTTTCCATCCCACCGCAACCTGTGGCGTGTTCGGAGCCGCGATCACGGCGGGCCGTCTACTCCAACTCGATGGCGACCGCCTCGCCCACGCGTTGGGGATCGCTGGCAGTTTCTCGGCGGGCAACCTCGAGTACATGGCCAACGGTGCCTGGACGAAGCGACTGCAGGTGGGCGGTGCTGCGCAGTCGGGGACTCTGGCCGCGCTCATGTCCGCACGAGGGTTCACCGGGCCGACCACGATCCTCGAGGGCAAGCACGGGTTCTTGCAGGCGCACGCCGACACACCAGACCCTGCAATGCTCACTGACGGACTGGCCGACCCGTTCGCCATTCTCGATGTCAGCATCAAGCCCTTCGCCTGCTGCCGGTATTCGCAAACCCCGGTCGACGCGGTACTCGAGCTCATCGAGCATCATACCATCGCCGCGGAGCGCGTCACCCGAGTGGATGTCGGTCTCGTGAACGCGGGCATCCCCATCGTCGCCGAGCCACGCGAGCAAAAGCTGTCGCCGCAGAACAGCGTTGATGCGCAGTTCAGCCTCCCGTATGCGGTGGCCGTTGCCCTCCAGCGGGGCGGCGCGTTTGTCGAAGAGTTCAGCGACCAAGCGGTGTGGGACCCAGCGGTGCGTCGACTCATGCCTCTGGTCCACGTCCACCCCGATGCTGCGCTCGATGCCTTCTATCCGGCGAAGTGGCCGGCGGATGTCACGATCTCGATGGACAATGGGGAGCACCACAGGTTGCGAGTCATGGACTGCCGTGGGGATCCGGGCAAACCAATTCTGAGACGCGCGCTGGAGGACAAATTCAGACGTCTCGCCGCGGCGGCCATGGGTTCAGTCGCGATGGACCAGATTCTGGAGCGTGTCGCCGGCTTGGCCGCGCTCGACGACATCGCACAGCTCACGGAGCTCTTCCGCAGTCACCCTGATCGTGTCGCACTGGCTGGAGCCAGATGAGCACAGACGCAGCTGACGTTTCCGCACCAGCCGCGAGTGCTCCCTTTCGGGAGGGTCTGTTCACGACCGCTGAAGAGACACGCGGCACGCCGAGGTTGATCGGGTCGCGTTGCGCCTCATGCGGGGCACTCGCTTTTCCCAGGCGGGTTACGTGTGCTCGCTGTGGCGACATCGACGACCAGAGTGAGATCCTCCTCGGTCCGTTTGGGCGCCTGTATACGTTCGCCGTCGTCCAACGTGCGCCCGAAGCGTTCCCAACGCCGTACGTCATCGGTTACGTGGATCTCGACGAGGGCGTGCGTGTCTTCACCCAGATCCTGACCGACGACTCCTCGAGCTTGGAGCTTGGAATGCGGGTCGAACTCATCCTTGCCGAGCTCAACGGCGCATCAATTCCACCGCTTACTACCTACAAGTTTCGACCAACCCGTGGAGGCTCCATTCAGGGTGACTGACGTACAGATCATCGGCGCCGGCATGACGAAGTTTGGAAAGCTGCTGACTCGTCAGGTTGACGATCTCGGCACGGAGGCAGCCCTTACCGCAATACGCGACGCTGGTGTTCCGCTCAAAGATGTTCAAGCAGCATGGTGTGGCCATGTCTTTGCCGGGCCGGTTGCCGGCCAGCGGATCATGGCGCGCCTCGGCATCGCAGGCATTCCAGTCACAAATGTTGAGAACTATTGCTCCAGCGGATCTACCGCGCTGCGGGAGGCCGCCATTGCTGTGGGAGCTGGCCTCTATGACGTCGTACTTGTCGTTGGCGTCGAGAAGCTGTACGGCAGAGTGTCCGGAGGGATTCTTCCCGATGACGAGGACCTAGAGGGCGCGCTTGGGCTGGTGATGGCAGCTCAGTATGCGATGCGGTTCAAACTGCACAGCGAGAAGTTCGGCACGACGCGCGCACAGGTCGCCAAGGTATCCGTCAAAAACCACAGGAACTCGGTGCACAACGCCAACTCCCAATACCGTCGGGAGGTCACCCTGGATGAGGTTCTGGCCTCGACCGCCATTGTCGAGCCGGCTGTGAACCTTCTCGACTGCTGCCCCATCGGTGATGGTGCCGCAGCGGTAATCGTTGCCAGCGCCGAGCGGGCGCGGCAGTATGGTGGACGGCCCGTAACGCTGCGGACTGTGGCGCTCAACAGCGGCCAGTACCAGACTGAACTGGCTGACTTGACGTTTGAATCCATCACTGCCGAAGCAGGGAAGCTGGCCTACGAAGCATCTGGAGTAGGCCCCGAGGACATCGACGTTGCGGAGGTCCACGACTGCTTCAGCATGGCTGAGGTCATGCGAGTCGAGGGGCTCGGCCTCTGCAAACCCGGTGAGTACGGCCCCCTCATAGATCGAGGCCATTGGAACATCGGCGGTGTGCTTCCCGTCAACCCCAGCGGTGGACTGTTGTCTAAGGGACACCCGATGGGTGCTACCGGCGTCGCTCAGGTGGCTGAGCTTGTTTGGCAACTCCGGGGAGACGCCGGGATACGTCAGGTAGAGGGCGCTCGAGTGGGACTCGCACATTGTCGTGGGGGCACCGTGTATGGCACCGATGGTGGCTCATGCACAGTCGCCATTGTGAGCGTGTAGCGCCACCCACTTACGGAGGGAGACACATGAGCAAGCTGCCGCTGCGCAAGGTCGTCACGATCGTCGAGGATATCTATCGTGAGGGGGGGAAGCAGGTGGATCCTCCGACTCGCATTGCCGCCGCGCTAGCGGTCATTCACAATCCCCTCGCTGGTCAGGACTGGCAACGCGACCTCACGACCCTGATCGACCAATTCAGCGATCCCCTTGGTCGTCTGCTCGGATCGACCGTCGCGTCACTGCTCGGTGGTCCTGCCGAGGCCTTTGGCAAGGGTGCGCTCGTCGGCTTAGACGGTGAGATCGAGCATGGATCGGCGATCATTCACACACTCACCTTCGGTGACCCCATACGCGAGGCGGCCGGGCATGCCACTTCGCTCCTCCCCGCCGCGGAGAAGCGGGGTGCAGCGGGATCAACGCTAGATATCGCCCTCAAGCACATCCATGATGTCACGACGCGTTCGCACCACCAAACATTTGAGGTGCGAATCCCGGATGCGCCGCGGGCCGACGAAATGGTCATTGTCGCGGTCATGTCAATCTCGGGACGACCGCATGCGCGGTTGAGTCCGTTCGGCGCTGACCCTCAGACCGCCGGGTAGGTTGATGACCAGAACACTTGACGGCGTTCGCGTACTGGAGATCGGCCAGTACATCGCGGGTCCGTACTGCGCCATGCTTCTTGCGGACCAGGGTGCTGAGGTGATCAAGGTGGAGCGCCCTGACACAGGCGATCCCCGCCGCTGGTACGACCCGCTCATCGAGCAGGACGGCCGCTCCATGAGCGGCGGCTTCCTGTCGTACAACCGCAACAAGCGTGCCATCACCCTCAATCTGCAGCACAGTGAAGGGCGTCGGCTCTTTCTCAAGCTCGTCGAGTCGTCCGACGTTGTGGTCGAGAATCTCCGACCGGGCGCGTTGGACCGCGCAGGTCTAGGATACGACAGGCTCGTCGAGATCAACCCGCGACTAATCTACTGCGCCATCACCGGGTTTGGTCGCTTGGACGGCTATCGGGGTCCGTACGCGGATCGGCCCGCATTCGACGCTGCGGTGCAAGCCATGAGCGGCATTATGTCCGTGATAGGCAGCGGTGATGATGAACCGACACTGTCCGTCACCGGCTTCGCCGATATCTACACGGCTGTGTTCGGCGCGCTTGGAGTTTCGCTCGCTCTCTTTGCTCGCGAAAAGACCGGTAGGGGCACCTTCATCGACCAGGCGATGTACGACACCGTGGCCTCGTTGATGGAGAGATCGCTCATGCTGTATGAGTACACAGGCGAGGTTCCCACACCTGGGGTCGACCGCTTCGCACCCGTGGGCGCGCTGAAGACCCTCGACGGCCACGCTGCTGTCATCATTCCAACCGACGATATGTGGGTTCGCTTTTGCACGGCGATCGGTCGAGGAGATCTACTCGCCCGACCAGAGCTGGCGACCGTGCGGCAGCGCTCAGAGAACTTCCGCTCAGTCATTCGCCCTGAGGCTGAGCTCTGGAGTTCGCAGCGCACTCGAGCTGAGGTGGTCGCCGAGCTGACTAAGCACGGCCTCCCAGCTGGCGAAGTGCAGAAAGTCGATGAGGTCTACGCCTGTCCTCAGTTGGCGCAGCGTCAGATGTTCCTCGACATTGACGATGGTGTCAGCGGCGCAAAGAGGATGCCGAGAACGCCCTTGTTGTTCTCCGACTTCGAGCTGCCTCCGCACGATGCACCGCCACAACTTGGGGCTGACACCGAGCTCGTACTCCGAGAGCTTGCGGGCGCTAGGAGCGAAGAGATACAGCTGTGGAGACGCGATGGCGTGATCTGATAGGCGAAGAACGGGCAGAGGTGAAGTTGGATACACAACGGCTATGGAGGTTGGTTACATGGCTACCGTGCGAGGAGCACCGGGAACGGTCCCTGACTCCAGTACACCAGACCGGCAACTGAAACACAACGCCATCGGACTCGTCGCGGCCGCGACGCTTGGCATCGTTTTCATGTCCCCTGCATATGCCTTCTACGGGAACTGGGGTCCCGTCGCCGGAACCGTGGGCATTCAAACGGTAGCGGTGTTCTGGATCGCTGCTCTGGTGATACTGCCTACCGCGCTTTCCTACGCGTTTGTGGCGCGCAAACTCACCTCGGCAGGAAGTGCGTATGCGTGGATTGGGCGGTTGACAAACCGCCACATTGGCAATTGGTTGGGTTGGATACTGTTGACCTTCTACGGTCTGGTCCTCGTAGCCGTGCCGGCGCTGTTCGGTCTCTTCTTCAACGCCTTCCTCAATGACATTGGCATCCACGTCGATCCTACCAATCCATGGACCTATTCCCTCGGGGTAGTCATTGTTTTCGGAGTTGCCTCCCTGTTCGCATTCCCGGGAATCAGATCGTCAACCCGAGCCGCGACACTGATCGTGGGCTTTGAGATCTTGGTTATCGTCGCACTTGCAACCACCATCCTGGTCAAACACACGGGCAGCCTTTCACTGCAGCCGTTCAATCCCACCGGTAATGCCATTACATCGTCCTTCTGGGTCGTGCTGCCGATTGCCTTCTACAGCTTCACTGGCTTCGACGTTGTGGCCACGGCCGCCGAGGAGACAAAGTTGGCGCGGCGGTCAATTCCGCTGGCGACATTGGCCGCGGTCGGTATCTTCACCCTGTTCATGATCTATACGGTGTATTCGTTCACCTTTGCGGTTCCAGTCGATCAGATTGCCAATCTGGTCACCTCTGGAATCACGCCAGTCACCCCTATTGCCCAACAGTACTGGGGTGGTGGTGGGGTGCTCATATCGATCACCGGCCTGACAGCCGGCACCGGTGCGCTTCTCGCTGTTCTGATCGGCACCAGTCGGGTGATGTTCGCCATGGGACGAGACCGTGCGTTGTTTGCCGCCGCGGGCCGACTCCACCCGAGATTCCAGACCCCATGGACGGCGATGATTGCGCTCATAGTGGTCGGACTCGTGTATGACCTCGCCGTAGGCCAATGGATCGGCGCTCTCAACGCATATTTCTGGGCGGGTACGGCAACCGCATTCTTCGCTCTCGTCACATACACCTTCGTGAACATCGGCAACTTTTTGCTCTACTTTCGCAAACCAGACTTCAATATCGTGTGGAACGCGCTGGTTCCGCTGGCCGGCATCGTATTGTCGATATGGGTATTGTGGGTCAGTTTCGTGCAGGCTCTGTGGAACGCCGGCTGGGTTACGATCGGTCGGGGCATCGTGGTCTTCGCGTTTGGATGGGCAGCAGTGGGCTTGGTCTATGCGTTCATTGTTAGGAACCGCGCGAGACCACCTCGAGTTGAGGGTCTCGCGGCTGACGCTGACCTGAGCGCCACCTCTGCCCTTGACGGATTGGCCGGACACGCATCATGAGCGTCGACCTCACGATCAAGAACGGGATTGTGGTGTCAGCGGCCGGCGCTTTCCGCGGCGGACTCTCCGCTGAGAACGGCGTGATCGTCGCGATGGGCGCCGACAGCATTCTCCCGGCAGCCGAGACCACGGTCGACGCCAAGGGATGCGTGATATTTCCCGGAGCGATCGACCCTCACGTTCACCTCGGCGTAGGCGGCACTGCTGACGAGGCGAAGCTCACCGCGGACTTCCGGACCGAGCCACGCGCGGCTGCGACCGGTGGGATAACGTGCTTCGTGACCAACCATGAAAACGCCACCGGCCCGTCCTACGTAACCACCACGCAAACGGGCACATATGATGGTAGAGAGTTGACCCTACTGGATAAGATGAAGGCCATCGGAGAGGCCAGGTCTGTCATCGATTTCCGATTCACGGCGCTTCCGCAGTCCCGCGCCCATCTCGATGAGATTCCGCGTCTGGTCAAAGAAGGCGTGTCGAGCTTCAAATTCTACCCTTCGTACGATGACGAGGAGGCAGCGGACTTTGGCATCGAACGCCTGGACTGGGGCTTCATCTACGAGGGCTTCGAACGGCTGGCGGCCGCGCGAACGCCAGAGTTAGCGCCCATCGGAATGGTTCATTGCGAGGAGCCCTACATCTGCGCGATGTTGAAACGGCGGCTACGCGCAGAGGGCCGGCCGGCGGGGCTCGCCGCGTGGGCCGAGTCGCGCCCAGCCATCGCCGAGGCGATGCAAATATTTGACGTCGGCATGATCGCTAAGGACACGGGCTGTCGCGCCTACATCGTTCACACCTCGTCCCGCGATGGAACCGACACGATCGCGTATCTCAAGAAACTTGGCGTCGACATTGTTGGCGAGACGTGCACGCACTACCTGGTGCTCACTGACCAGGCTCAACTCGAGCGCTGGGCAAAGGTGAATCCCCCGATCCGAGGCACGGAGCATCAGAACCGGCTCTGGGAGGCACTGGTCGACGGCACCCATGAGGTTGTCGGCTCAGATGACTGCGGTACCTACACTCGGCAGGAGAAGCTAGGGAAGGACTTCTGGGATGCCATTCCCGGCTTCTCGGACATGGCGGCCTCGCTCACACTGCTGGTCAGCGAGGGTGTCAACAAGAATCGCCTCAGCTGGCAGCAGCTCGCCCGGGTAATCGCCGAAAACCCGGCGCGCTATTACGGTATGTACCCGCGCAAGGGCACCCTCCAAGTTGGCTCGGATGCCGATGTGGTCATCATCGACCCGACCGAGGACTGGACCATCGCCGCTGAGGCGTTCAATTACACAACCGACTTCTCGATCTATGAGGGGATGCGCGTACGAGGCCGACCAGTGACCACCGTGGTACGCGGCCTGGTCGTCGCGGATCATGGCGAGGTCGTCGCGCCCGAAGGCCACGGAACGTACGTCGCCAGTGGAGTCATCAAGGCGCTAGAAGGCGCCCTGGCCTAGGAGAGCAACCCAGTGCGAACAGTCGATGGGCGTCAGATTTACGATACTCTCGCTGAGCTAGTGGAGCACGACCACACCGCCCTGCTGTTGATTGACATGCAGAACGACTTCTGCTCCGCGGGGGGTACCTTCGCGACAAGCGGGTACGACGTCTCCATGTACGCTGCGATGATTCCCGGTGTCCAGTGTCTCCTGAAAGCCGCCCGACAGGCTGGTGTCCTTCGTATCTTCATCCAGAATACGACCCTCGCAAACCATTTGAGCGACAGCCCGGCTCAGGTGCGGTTCCGCGTCCGCCTCGCTCACGATCCCGATGCGCCGAGTCTCAGATACACCGAGGACGAGAGCTGGGGACACCAGTTCGTCGCCGCCCTCACCCCGGAGCCTGGAGAGCCGGTACTTAAGAAGTATCGTTCAAGCGCCTTTGTCGGCACACCGCTCGATCTGCTCCTGCGCTCCAACGGTATCGACACCATCGTGATCTGCGGTTGCACCACCGAGGGTTGTGTGGAGTCCACCGCCCGCGATGGCATGTTCCTCGACTACTACGTCGTTGTTGTGCCGGACTGCATCGAGTCCGACACCCGTGAACAGCACGAAGCATCCTTGACACTGATGCGCAATCGCTTCGACATGTTTCCCTCAGCCGAGATCGTGGCGACGTGGCCGTCCCTCGGCGGGGATGGCTCGATGCGACAATGACGCGTGTCGTTGTCTTCACCACTGGCGGCACCATCGCGTCTCGGTACGACGCTGACGTCGACGGGTTTGTGCCCGTAGTTAGCGGTGATGACCTTGTAGCGGCCGTGCCGGGGGTTCAAGTTGCTGCCGAGGTCGAGGTCGTCGAGCTCGCGAATGTCTCGAGCACTTTCCTAACACCCACTCTCGTGTTCGAGTGGTGTCGGACGGTGGGTAAGCGACTCGCGGATCCCGAGGTGTGTGGTGTCGTGGTCACGCACGGCACCGACACGCTCGAGGAGTCAGCGTATCTGTTCGACCTGGTTTTGGATACACACAAGCCCATTGTGTTCACGGGCGCAATGCGCACATCGTCTGAGCTCATCAGCGATGGTCCGCGCAACATCCTGACGTCGGTCCGGGTTGCTGCCGACCCGGAGGCCGCTGGCCTCGGTGTTCTGGTGGTCTTGAACGAGGAGATACACGCCGCTCGTGACGTGACCAAAACGCACGCGGAGGCCTTGGATGCGTTCCAGTCGCCGAATCTGGGTCCCCTGGGACGCATCTCGCGCGGATGGGGTGAAGACCACATCCGATTGTATCGTGCGCCGCGCTGCCGGGAGCACATCACAACTGACCGCATCGAGCCGGCCGTCGCCTATGTGAAAACAGTGATGGGCACTGATTCCCTGATGATTGATGCTGCGGTGACGGCTGGGGCACGCGGCATGGTCATCGAAGCCTTCGGTGGCGGAGAGGTCACCCCCTTCATGGCCGACGGGATCGACCGAGCTCGACGGGCAGGGGTCGAAGTGGCGGTGTGTTCCCGCGCGCTCCGCGGCCGTCCGTTGGACCTGTACGCCGAAATCGGTGAGGGCAAGTGGTTACGCGATCACGGCGTCCACTTCTCGGACTCACTTACCGGCCCCAAGACTCGGATCAAGCTCATGCTGGCGTTGGGGGCCGCCGACCCCGCCGACGTTGGACAGTACTTTTAGGAGTGTGTTCTCATGGCCCGACTACCCCACTGGGAAATAATGAATCGGTTCGATCCGGAACTGTTGGCCAAGGTCGAACCATGGCGCCTTCACGTGCTGGAGCAGGGTGTCATTCCCCTCAAGCAGAAGGAATTGATGATGGTCGCGATGTGCGCGGTCGCGCGGTTCCTGCCCGGCCTTCGCATCCACGCCGAGCGCGCGCTCGAGCAGGGTGCGACGGCACAGGAGTTGTTCGAAACCTGTGCGCTCTCTCAGCTCATCGGCGGCGTGCCGTCGTACCGCGAGAGCGTTCTCATCGTCGAGGAACTTGTGCAGACGCCAACGGGTGGCCCGCAGCGTAGTGAATGACACTCCAATGCTGGCAAACGCCGAGCAACTGCTGCCCGGGGGCGGCGTCACGTCACTGAGTCTGCCTGGAGGCGTGCGGAAGGTCATTGCGCGCGGAAAGGGCTCGCGAATTTGGGACGTCGCCGGCGACGAGTACGTGGACTACCTTCTGGGTTCGGGGCCGCTGATCGCCGGACACGCCCACCCCGCAGTCGTCGACGCCGTGCAACGCCAGGCGGCGCTCGGCTCGACGTTCTACGCGGTGACCGAGCCCATCCTCCGCTTGGCGCAGCGGATCGTCGATTCGGTGCCCTGTGCGGAGATGGTGCAATTCTGTACCTCGGGATCCGAGGCGACTGCGTATGCACTGCGCATAGCTCGCGCAGCCACCGGCCGCGACGCCGTCCTCAAGTTTGAAGGCGGCTTTCATGGTGCCAACGACTACGCTCAGATGAGTTTATTCCCCAGCGTCGCCGCGACATATCCATCCTCCCAGCCCAGTTCGGGTGGCATTCCGCACGCGCTCGTCGAGGATGTGCTCGTGGTGCCCTTCAATGATCTGGGGCAGGTCCGCGCAGTCGTCGAGGAGAACCGCAATCGACTGTCGGCCATCATCGTTGAGCCAGTCCAGCGCGTCATCGAGCCTGTACCGGGCTTCCTTCAGGGCCTCCGTGACCTGGCGACGAGGTATGGCATCGTGCTCATATTCGATGAGATCGTCACTGGGTTCCGTCTCGGGGAGGCGGGAGCTCAAGGCTACTACGGCGTGAAGCCGGACCTCGCCACCTACGGCAAGATCATCGGTGGCGGATATCCTCTGGCAGCTGTCGCCGGCCAATCCACACTGATGGAACTTGCCGATCCTGGTCGGAGAGGGAAGGGCGACTATGTGTACTTCTCGGGCACGCTGAATGGGAACCCCATCGCGGCGGTCGCGGGTCTCGCCACCATGGAACTCCTCGACGACGCCGCGTACAAGCGACTCTTCGCAGCCGGGGAGCGCCTCCGTGGCGGCCTTCAGGACGCCTTCGCGAGGCACGATATCGCCGTGCGCGTCCTCGGCATAGGGCCGATGTTTCAGGTGCTCATCACCGATGAGACCGTTCGTGACTACTGGGGGATGCAGCGCGCGGACTCCGTACGGTTGAAGAAGATCGCTGCGGCAGTTTTTCAACAAGGATTCTTCCTGTCGGGCGACAAGGGTTACCTTTCTCTGGCGCATACCGACGACGACCTCGATCGGACCATCCAGGCGTTCGCGGTTGCAATTCGGAGTCAGTCCGATTGAACCATCGGTACTCTTACCTGTTCGAGCCACTGATAATCCGCACCCACCGGATTCCGAACCGGATCGTGATGTGCGCGATGAATGACAACCTCGCCTTCCCGGACGGCTACCCCACTGAACAGCAGATCGACTACTACACCGCGCGCGCTGCCGGCGGTGTCGGCCTGATGATCACGGGAAATGCCTACATCGACGAGCAGGCCTCGAAGATCTCGGCGAACCAGCTCGGCTGCCAGGATGACCGGCTGGTTTCGGCACTGGCCCGCCTCGTGGAGTCTGTCCACGCGCATGGCACGGTGCTCATCATTCAGCTGGCTCATGCTGGCCCACAGACTCTCCCAGAGACCATTGGATTCAGACAAATGGTGGCGCCCAGCGCCGGGGAGCACGCAAGCACGGCTCGTGCTCTCTCCTTGGTGGAGATTGGAGCCATCGTCGAGAGTTTCGTCGCGGCCGCGCGCCGAGCGGAATCAGCGGGCTTTGACGGGGTGGAGCTCCATTGCGGTCATGGGTACCTATTGTCGAGTTTCCTATCTCCGCAGGTCAATCTCAGGACCGACCAGTACGGTGGTTCATTGGAGAACCGAGCCCGGATCATTCGCGAAATCATCGAGCGCGCACGTGCAGTGGTGGGAAGCGCCTTCATCATCGGTGCCAAGTTCAATAGCTCGGACCTCGTTGCCGGCGGCTTTACTGTCGAAGACAGTCTCGCGTTTGCACAGATGCTCGCGACCGTGGGCGTCGACTACCTGGGAGTGTCCCGCGGGATTGCCGAATCCTCGGACCACATGATTGCCCCTCTGTACTACGAACGGCACCAAAACGTGAGCGCCGCCCGGGCCATCCGTGACGCCGTCAGCATCCCGGTGATTGCGATGGGAGCGATTCTCGATCCCGGCGACGCCGATGCCATCATCGAACGTGGCGACGCGGACCTAGTCGCTATCGGCCGCGGGCTCATCGCAGATCCCGACTGGCCGACCAAGGCCAAGCGCGGGGCGGTTGACGACATTCGCCCCTGTATCCGGTGTAACGAGTGCGTTGCCCTCGTCGACGAGAACAGAGAGTTGCGCTGCGCAGTCAATCCCCATGTGGGACACGACGGGAAGCCCTTGATGCCGACCCGCGAACCGCTGTCAGTGCTGGTTTTGGGAGGAGGGCCAGCTGGCTGCGAGGCCGCGCGGACGGCCGCACTTCGAGGCCATCGCGTCACGCTCCTTGAGCGCCACAGGCTCGGCGGAGCGTCGGTCCCTGAGGCAAATCCGCCGTTCAAACGTGAGCTCAATCGACTCCCGGTATGGTACGAACGCCAGCTAGAGAAGGCGGGCGTCAAGGTTGTGCTGAACATCGAGGCGAGCCTCGAGGCCATACGAGAACGGGATCCCGATGTGATTGTCTACGCGATCGGCGCCGATCCTCTTCTTCCACAGGTCGGCGGTGTGGATACGAACTCCGTCGTGCAGGCCACCGAGCTGTTGGAGAGCCCTCCGCCGCGCGGATTGGACATCGCGGTGGTCGGGGCTGGCTTCGTCGGATGCGAAACAGCTCTGCACCTGGCGCAGAATGATAACCGCGTGGCCCTGGTGACACGGAGGGGACGCGATCAGGTCGCGTCAGACTTGAACTACACCATGAAGCTCGCACTGCTCCGGGAGATGGGCCGGGCGGATGTCACCATCGTGGACCATGCGATCGTGCAGTCGATTGGCCCTGGGAAGGTGAGTGTACTAAGGGCGGACGGTTCAAACGGGACATCTAGGGAAGAGGGCCTTGTCGCTGATCTTGTGGTTCTCGCCCGCGGATTTGCTCCTCAACGCCTACTGGCAGACACGTTGATTGATGCGGGATACGACGTCCGCGTGATTGGCGAGGCCAACCGCACAGGTCTCATATTCCACGCAGTGCAGCAAGGATTCGCGGTCGGCAGCACCATCTAGAAGAGAGGACGATGATTACCACCCAACTGGAGCAAGTACAACTCTTCATCAACGGACACAAGGTCCCTTCTGCACGGAAGACCACATTCGTCTCGCTAAACCCTGCAACGGGGCAGGCCTGGGCCGAGGTTGCCGAAGCCGGTCTGGAAGATGTCGATTCGGCAGTGGGGGCAGCCCGGGTTGCCTTCGATCGTGGCGCATGGCCCGACCTCACCCCAACCCAGCGGGGGTTATTGATACACCGGCTGGGCGATCTGCTGCGCGACCACGCGGAGGAGCTGGCGCAGCTCGAAACCAGGGACAACGGCAAGGCCATCCGTCAGACCCGCGGAGAGATGGCGATACTGCCCAACTGGTACTGGTACTTCGCGGGGGCCGCCGACAAGCTCGCTGGAACCACCATACCTATCAGCGGGACTCTCACTGCGCAAACGCATCTGGAGCCGCTCGGGGTTGTGGCGGCGATCGTTCCCTTCAACTCGCCGCTCCTCCTCTCTGCGTGGAAGCTTGCACCGGCGCTGGCCGCCGGAAACACTGTAGTCATCAAACCAGCGCCGGACACCCCGGCAACCGCCGTGCGCCTTGCGGAACTCGTGGTCGAGGCCGGCATTCCGCCCGGCGTCGTGAACGTACTCTGCGGTGGAGACGAGACGGGCAAGGCTCTTGTCGCGCACCCCGGGGTCAGTAAGGTCGCCTTCACCGGTGACAGCCGCACAGCGGTCGAAATCGCCAAGGCCGCGGCGACCACGATGAAGCATGTCTCATGTGAGGGCGGGGGCAAGTCACCGCACATCGTGTTCGCCAATTCCAATCTCGAACAGGCTTTGATTGGGGCGGCCGCCGGCGTCTTCATCTCTGCCGGGCAGACGTGCGTCGCAGGCTCGCGCCTTCTGATTGAAGCGAAGATCTACGACCAATTCGTTGAACGGCTGGCCGCGAAGGCGGACAGCCTGCGTGTCGGCGATCCCACCAGCCAACGGACACACATCGGGTCGCTCACCTCACAGCGGCAGCTCGATAAGGTCGCCGGGTATGTGGCATTGGGGCTTGCCGAGGGAGCACAGGTGGTTGCAGGCGGTCAATCCCCAGAGGATGAGTACCTGGCCGGCGGCTACTTCTATCGTCCCACCGTTCTCGCAGCCGCCAAGAATGAGATGCGCGTTTGTCAGGAAGAGATCTTTGGCCCCGTGGTGGCCTGCTTGCCATTTCAGGACGAGGACGAGGCAATCGCCACTGCCAATGGAACCCCATACGGCCTGGCCGGCGGCACGTGGACCAACGATATTCGGCAGGCTCATCGGGTCGCGGCCGCACTGCAGACGGGAACTGTCTGGGTCAATAACTACCGGACGATCCATTGGCAGGCGCCGTTTGGCGGCTACAAGCAGTCCGGGTACGGCCGGGAGAACGGATGGGAGGCGCTGCGTGAGTACACGCAGGTCAAGACCGTGCTCACCGATCACGCCGTCGAAACTGCCGACCCGTTCTCTGATTGAAGGCGCCTCGGAATGCGGATAGGATTCATTGGACTGGGCAGGATGGGTGCACCGATGTGCCAGCATCTCATCGACGCCGGACATGACCTACGCGGCTACGACGTTGATCACCTACACGCAAAGCAGGCCATCGGCGCTCGGGCGGTTGGCTCTCCTCGCGATCTGCTCAACTGGGCTGATGTCATCATCACGATGCTGCCCTCGGGAGCGGCACTGGGAAAGACGCTGACGGGTGCGCACGGACTCTTGACCGGCTCGGACGGTGGTTTCGCCCTTGTCGACATGGGAACGACCAGTCCGACGATTGCCGAAACCATTGCGAATGAGGTAACCGTCCGCGGCGGGGAGTATCTGGAGGCGCCAGTCAGTGGTGGCACCGCTGGCGCGCAGGCGGCCACTCTGACGATCATCGCAGCAGGCGAGCGCCTGCTCTTCGACCGCGTGCGTCCTGTGCTAGAGGTTCTCGGGAACCGCGTGTTCTTCGTCGGCGCGGCCGGCTGTGGTCAGACCCTCAAATTGGCGAACAACCTCCTGCTTGCAGTCAACGTCGTGGCGGTGGGCGAAGCTTGGTCGCTTGTCAGAGCGAGCGGGATGGACAGAGAGACTGCCCACGAGGTGCTCACCATGTGTTCGGGTGACTCCCGGGCACTTCGAACCAGGGTTCCGGACCCCGATGTCCTACCGGACGGACCTGCCGCCCGCAGTTTTGAGCCAGGCTTCAGGGTGGAACTGATGCTGAAGGATATTGCGTTGGCCGAGGAGCTGGCTAGGCATCTGGGCGTGCAGACACCTACGCTGCTTGCGGCACGTGACACCTACCAGCGCGCGGTCGACAGTGGATGTGGGGAGTTGGACATCGCCATCGTGGCCGATCTCATTGGAGGACCCCGTGCCTGAGTTCATCACGAAGCTGGATCTGGCCGAGCAGTTGCTGCTGCGCGTCATTGCTTCCGGCGAAGTGGCACCGGGCGAGCGCTTGCGCCAGAACGACCTAGCCGTCCGTTTTGGTGTGAGTGCAACCCCCATCCGGGAAGCTCTTCTTCGGCTTGAGGCACAGGGTCTTCTGGTACGGGATCCACACCGGGGTGTCAGGGTGGCCGAGGTGGACGTGGAGGAAACCGCCGAGCTGTACCTGGTACGAGCTGTGCTGGAGGGGCTGGCAGTGGAGCACGCGGTGCCCTACATCGGCGAGAAGAAGCTAGCCGTGCTCACGGCCATCCAAGAGCGGACTGACGATCTCCGCGTCTCAGGCAGCCTGAAGGCCCTGCGAAAGCTGAACTTCGACTTCCACACCGGGATTTACCGTGCCAGCCAGCTGCCGCGGCTGACCCGATTGATCGACTCACTGTGGCCCCTCTTTCCGTGGGACTCGATGTGGGCGGTCCCCGGGCGGGCAGAAAGCTCGGCGCGCGAGCACCGCGCCATCCTCAAGGCCATCGGGAGGAATGACACCGAGGGTGCTGGCCACGCGATGCGCCGGCACATTGAGAGCGGAGCGACTGCCTTGAGTGCGTTCAGGTTAGCGCAGACAGAGACACCTGGCACCGAGCAGCGCAAGAAGGTGTCCCGGAGAGCACAGCGTGGCACTTGATGACCAGCCGGGTAGCGGCCCGGCGCCGTCCGAATGGCGTGGTCGGTTCTATGAAGACCTGACCATCGGTGGGGTGTTCAAGAGCCGCCTTGGGCGCACCGTGATCGACGCGGATAACGTGTGGTTCACCTGTCTGACCATGAACACCAACCAGATGCATTTCAACCAAGAACATGCGGCGCGCACATGGTCCGGACAGTGCCTCGTCAATAGCACGCTGACGTTGGCGTTAGTTACCGGGCTCTCCGTGCCAGACACGAGTGAGAACGCCACGGCGAATCTTGGGTGGGACAGGGTCACACTCCCCGGTCCCGTGTTCGTCGGAGATACCCTCTGGGCGGAGAGCGAAGTCTTGAGCAAGCGCGAATCGCGGACCAACCCCGACGTCGGCATCGTGCGGATCCGCTCGCGCGGTATCAATCAACGCCGTGAGGTCGTGATCGAGTTTGAAAGAACGTTCATGATCTACAAGCGCACCGTGCCAGAGGCTCGTGCGTCGTTCCCGGGAACTGACACGCCATGGAGTTTATGAGCATTGTTGCAGCTCACCACAGTCGATGAACACGCAGCTATCCGGGAGGCGGTTCGAGAGTTATGCGCCCGGTTCCCCGACGATTACTGGAAGGGGCTAGAGCCGAATAGCTATCCCGAGGACTTCGTCACAGCCCTGACCCAGCACGGCTGGCTGTCGGTCTTGGTCCCCACACAGTACGGTGGCGCAGGGTTATCTCTCGATGCGGCATGCGCAGTCCTTCAAGAGATCAACCACAGCGGTGGCAACGCCGCCGCTTGTCACGCTCAGATGTACACGATGGCCGCTATCCTGAGAAATGGGAGCGACGAACAGAAGCAGCGATATCTCCCGGCTATCGCCGCCGGCGACCTGCGTCTGCAGGCCTTTGGAATCACTGAGCCGACCGTGGGATCGGATACCACCCGCATTCAAACGACTGCGGTACGCACCAACACAGGCTTTGTCGTGCGTGGCCAGAAAGTCTTCACCTCGCGCGCCCTGTTCTCTGATCTGATGTTGCTCTTGGCGAGGACCTCTCCTGTCGGTGACTCAGGGAAGCCCGGCGACGGCCTCTCGTTGTTCATCGTGGATATGAGAGCGGCGGGAGAAGCCCTGACGATCCGGCCGCTCGAGACAA
The DNA here is from genome assembly GCF_016464765.1 of Candidatus Aeolococcus gillhamiae. Taxonomy (NCBI): domain Bacteria; kingdom Bacillati; phylum Candidatus Dormiibacterota; class Candidatus Dormibacteria; order Candidatus Aeolococcales; family Candidatus Aeolococcaceae; genus Candidatus Aeolococcus; species Candidatus Aeolococcus gillhamiae. The sequence goes on from NZ_JAEKNS010000037.1 coordinate 81,842, forward strand.
TGATGAACCACGCGACCACTGAAGTGTTCTTTGATGGCATGGAGTTGCCGGCGGACGCGCTCATTGGCGTCGAGGGGCGCGGTTTCAAGTACGTATTAGAGACAATGAACGCTGAACGCATTCTCATCGCCGCTGAGTGCATTGGGGACGGCCGCTGGTTCACCGAGCGCGCGTCTAGGTATGCAAGTGACCGGGCCGTGTTCGGCCGCCCGATAGGCGTCAATCAGGGTGTCCAGTTCCCAATCGCCCGCGCTTACGCGGCAGTCGAGGCTGCGGAACTGATGCGGCGTTTTGCTGCAGGATTGTTTGATGCTGGATCACCGTGCGGCGCCCAGGCCAACATGGCCAAGCTATTGGCGTCCGAAGCGTCCTGGCAAGCAGCCAATGCGTGTCTTGATACGCACGGGGGCTGGGGTTTCACACGCGACTTTCACATAGAGCGCAAGTTTCGCGAGACCAGGCTGTATTCAGTAGCACCTATCTCGAATAATCTCGTCCTTGCGTTCCTGGGACACCACGTGCTTGGGATGCCGCGATCGTATTAGCCGCGATTCATCACGCTCGTAGATGCGATGATCGTGTCTGGCTGAGAAATGATTCGGCACTCAGAGGCTTCCCGCGGTCGCAAAAGGTGACTCTGTATAAGCCATCCAGCGGCGAGCCGGGGTGTGTGACCGTCCCTATCAGGCTGACACCGACCACAACGGCATCGAGGCCATATGGCAGGGAATCTCGCGCGGCAGTGAGAATCGGAGGGGCGCTATCGGTGCTCCAAGGCCGACGGTAAAGCACACCAAAAAGATCGCCTCGCCGAAGGCGGTGCCCAGCGCGACCTCGGTGCCCTGCCTCAAACGATCGCCGTTCGACCGGCGGCGGACAACCATCAAGATCATGACCATGTCACAATCACGAAAGCCCAGTAGGCAGGCAATCGTCATGCGTTGCCCCACGTTTGGCTCAACCGCATGCACGTGAGTCCGTTGAACGCGTACACATCCCCGGGCGCGATGGTCATGGACAGATACTCCGCGCTATCGAGCCCCTCGACAGGGTACGGGGCTCCCGACCGCTCTGTACCAAGTTGCGTCCCGTAACGTGGTGTAAATCCGGGTGCGCCGACTGAGCCTGCCGACGAGGTAGACAAAGAAGGCCACCGCGGAGTTCTCTTGGAAGCTTCTACCCAAACCAGGAGACCCACGATGGCCCAGGACAGGATGACA